>NZ_DGRS01000013.1:0-45208 GCF_002391155.1 Megasphaera sp. UBA4382
AAAATCATCGTCCGTCCTTCGACAGAATCAGGGCCATTGGCTTTTAATGCCAGAGCAATACGGGATACTTCCCCACCAGAGGCAATTTTGGCCAGCGGCTGCATGGCTTCTCCTTTATTGGCAGAAAAATACAGCTCAATTGCGGCTGCCCCTTCCTCTGTAATATCCTGCATAGGTTCCAGATGAAAGGCAATACGGCTGTTGATGAGGCCCAGGCGGAACAAGGTGTCTTCCATTTTCTTCCGGAATATCGTATCGGCCGCCGTACGGAGTTCCATGAGTTGTCCTGCTTTCTGACGGAGAGCACGGCTTTCCTGCTGTATCTGCTTTTCCAGTTCAGCCAGCGTACTTTCTGACTGGTCCAGACGGCTGAAATCGGCTTTGGCTTTTTTCAGGAATTCCATGATGTCGGATATAGTAAACCCATACTTGCGTTTCAATTTTTCAATAGAAGCCAGACGGGACTGCATCCGGTCCAGTGCATTTTCATCAAAGGTGAAACTATCGGCATAACGGACTACACTATCATGGATATCTTCCAGTTCATACGAAAGTGTTTCGACACGCGCAGCCAGTCCGGCAAAGGACGGTTCATACGCAGAAGCCTTTTCCAGACTCCGGTGGACTTCATCGAGTTGTTCTGTCATACCTTTCTGCCGCTCTCCGCCCTCAAAGGCATAGAGAGCCGTCCGGAGCGTTTCCTTGATATGCTCCGAATGCGAGGCTTTGTTGATAGCTTCTTCCAGCTCTTCATCTTCCTTTTCCTTGAGCTGGGCCCCTTCGATTTCCTTAATCTGGAAATCGAGGATACTCAGGAGACGTGCTTTTTCCCCCTCGTCTTTCTGCAACTTCTGCGCTTCCCGGCACAAATCGCGCCAGTTTGAATACATATTGTCATATTCCCGGCGTACTTTTTTCAATTCCGGTGTCAAAGAATCGAGAATCGTCACATGATAGGCCGGATCAAAAATGAGCTGATTGTCAAACTGGCCGTGGATATCGAGGAGAAAAGCCGAAATCGCCCGTACGACACTGGTAGGCGCCAGTGTGCCATTGACCAGGATAGACCCGCGGCCGCTTTTGTGGAATTTACGGGAAATAATGAGCTGCCCGTCTTCCCATTCAATATGATTCGCCTCTAACACCTTACCCAGGGCACCTGTTTTATCTAAAAAAAAGAACGCACCCTCGACGAGGAATGCGTCTGTCCCCTGGCGGACAAAGGACGCAGAAGCCCGTTTGCCACAGAGCATGCCGATGGCATCGAGAAGAATAGACTTCCCGGCCCCTGTCTCCCCTGTCAGGATGGTCACACCATCGGCAAAACTGATGTGCAGGTCTTCAATCAAGGCGAAATTATGGATATGCAGTGATTGGAGCATCATCCATCATTCCTTCATAAGCGTCACGATGACTTTCGTAATCTTGGGAACGCTTTCTGTACTATTGGTTATAATCAATATGGTATCGTCGCCAGCAATCGTGCCGATGACATTTTCCCACTTTGCCAGGTCAATGGCTGCTGCTACCATATTAGCCGAACCCGGCATGGTATGGATGACAATCTGGTTCAGTGCCGAATCGACACGGACGATAGAATCCTGAAACAGGCGGGCCATGCGGTTTTTGGACATGAGCATGTTCTGTTCCTGGCTCAGGGCATAGCGGTAATGGCCGTCACTGGTCGGAACCTTGATGAGCATCAGCTCTTTGATATCCCGGGATACCGTGGCCTGCGTTACTTCAATGCCTTCTTCCTGAAGGGCTTTGGCCAGTTCTTCCTGTGTTTCAATCGGACGGGACTGCACAATTTCTTTTATCTTCGTATAACGGAATCTCTTCATAATTACCCTCTTTTCTGTACAATATATAGTTGCGGTGGACAATGTATCTGGTTCAGCGGCTGCCACATAGAGACATCATAGTCTTTCTGGGGCACCGTCTGCAAATAGGCGCGAACGGCATTTGCTTCTACGGCTCCCGCATCAGTTCCGGGATACGCTGCTAACATAATTATCCCATTTTTCGCAATTTTATGCAAGCCTATTTTTATAGCTTTTACAGTTATTTCACTGGTCGTATGAAGAGAATGGTCACCAGAAGGCAGATAACCTAAATTAAACACAATCAGATCCACTACACCTGGTATCTGTTCCAGGAGCTGGTCATGCGATCCCTGCAGCAAATGTACCCGGTCTGAAAAAAGCCGTTCATCACAGAGACGCTTCCGTGTCGATGCAATGGCCTTATCCTGGATGTCAAATGCATATAGAGATGCATCCTGGGCCATACGGGCTGCCAGAAACGCCGTATCGTGCCCGTTGCCACAGGTCATATCGACGAGTACTCTGGCTCGTGGTATAAACGGATCCAGCAACATATGTGACACATTGACAGCGTTTTTTAACAGATACTCTTCCATTTCAATCATTTCCCATCATTTTTGTAAACAGATTTTTATAAAAATAGTTTTTGCTGAATCGCACCATCTTCAGCGTTTTATCCGATTCGTAAATCTGCAGGGTCATATGCCTGGTGAATTCCTGGTCCATCATGCCATCGACGGATATGCGGATGCCGTTGCGGCTATTGGCAACAGACAGGGAAATCCGGTCCTCATGATGCAGCACCAGCGGTACTTTGAGGAGCAGATGCGGGCATATAGGCGTCACCATGAGGCAGCGTACTTCCGGCGATACGATAGGGCCGCCGGCTGAAAATGTATACCCCGTCGATCCCGTCGGTGTCGATACGATGAGTCCGTCACCGGGGAACTGCTGTACGAAATGGTCGTTGATGCTCATATCGACGCGGATGAGCTTTCCTACATTGCCATGGCCGATGACGATATCGTTGAGGGCATCGGGCAATACCTGGACCGTCCCGTCTTCATAATCCAGTTCGGAATGGAGCATCATCCGTTCTTCCAGAAAATAATGTCCTTCCAGTATGTCATGGAAGCGCTGTTCCAGATTCCGCGTTTCTACTTCATAGAGAAACCCCAGCGACCCCAGATTGACACCACAGATAGGGATTCCCCTGTCTGCAAATTGATTGGCCAGTTTGAGAATCGTGCCATCGCCGCCCAGCACCATAGCGATGTCAATATTATCAAAGAGTGTCATACGGGGGCGCAAGTGGCCGGCATCGATATGATGATAAAAATCCTGTGTACTCTGTGCTACATAAGCCGGCAGAAAATACGGCAGTTCATGATGTTCACATAATCCGATGAGTTTGCGCACCACATGGGTGCTTTCTTTTTTGACCAGATTCGGAAAAATACCGATGCGCATAGTATCACCTACATTTCATGAGACTGGCGGACCACATCATCAATGATGTCGTCCGTAATATCATCGTGGCATGGTTCGTCTTTGCGGCTGTATAACAAGTATTCAATATTACCGTCGGCCCCCTTGATAGGAGAAAAGGTCAGCATGAGCGGCGATATGCCAAAACCGGCAATGCCACTGATGACCTGGCGGAGCACCGCGCGATGCACGGTGACGTCGCGGACGATTCCACCTTTTCCGACATTCTCCCGTCCGGCTTCAAACTGTGGTTTGATCAGTGTAACCATGCTGCCGCCCATACGCAGCAGCTGGGAAGCTGCCGGCATGATTTTAAGCAGAGAAATGAACGATACATCAACAGAAATAAAATCAACGGGAGCTCCGATATCGGCAACGGTCACATTGCGGATATTGGTCCGTTCCATATTGATGACCCGGTCATCGGTACGCAGCTTCCATGCCAGCTGACCATAGCCCACATCGACGGCGTAGACGCGGGCAGCGCCATTCTGGAGAGCACAATCGGTAAAACCGCCTGTCGAGGCACCGATATCCATCATCGTCACGCCGGCAAGGTCAATCGGGAACACAGCCATGGCTTTTTCCAATTTCAATCCGCCCCGGCCAACATAGGGGATGGGATTTCCTTTGACCACTATGTCTACATCGGGAGACAGTTTGGTCCCGGCCTTATCCAGACGCTGACCATCGACGAATACCAGGCCGGCCATTATGGTCGCTTTCGCTTTTTCTCTGCTTTCCGACAAGCCCCGTTCTACGAGCAGGACATCCAGTCGTTCCTTATGCTGCATGCTCCCGCCTCCTCAGCTGACCCGTGTCAGCATATACGTTACCAGATCGCGCAGGAACCAGGCGCCATCCCCCAGCGGCTGTATGGCTCCGACGGCTTTGGCAGCAGCCTGTTCTGCCATGCGCCGGGCTTCCGGCAGAGAGAAAATCGTAACATACGTTGCCTTATTGTTTCTGGCATCACTGCCGACCGGCTTGCCCAGTGTTTTTTCATCACCTGTGAAATCCAGTATATCATCGGTAATCTGGAATGTCAGTCCCATATGAAGGGCATAGGCATCGAAAATGCGCCGCTGTTCTTCCGTCGCGTCACCCAGAATGGCCGCCAGATCAATGGCGGCTTCAAAAATAACGCCCGTTTTCATCCGGTGCAGAAGCTGCAGTCCTTTAAGGCCAATAGACTTATTTCCTTCGCTTTCCAGGTCAAAGGCCTGACCGCCGACCATCCCGGCCGGTCCGGCTGCTCTGGCAAAGACAGCGATGCACTGGCGCAGCTTATCTGCATCAAGCCGGGTCTGGCGTGCCATGAGTTCAAAGGCAAAAGTCAGAAGCCCGTCTCCGGCCAGAGTTGCCAGGCCCGCCCCATATACGACGTGATTCGTCGGTTTGCCCCGTCGCAGGTCGTCATTATCCATGCAGGGCAGGTCGTCGTGGATTAGAGAATACGTATGGACGCATTCGAGAGCACAGGCCACATCGAGATACTCTGCCGGATTCTTTCCCAATGCTTCCAGCGTCGCCAGGAATAAAACGGGACGCAGCCGTTTGCCCCCGGCAAGGAGGCTGTAATTCATGGATTCATATAAACGGGAAAACTGGGGTACATCCGTCTGAAGCAGTGTTGCCAGACGCTGATCGACCATTTGTTTTTTATCCTGTAAATACTCCTGTATCGTCATAAATCGAGCGTTCCCTCCTCTGTCAGCGTATCTGTATCCGGCCCTTTCTGCATATCTGCCAGGACTTGGGCCCGCTGCCGGGCATATTCCAGCGCGCTTTCGCAGGACTGGGATACTTTGATAGCTTTTTCAAACAAGTCCAGTGACTGGGCCAGCGTCAGATCCGGTGATTCCAAATCCTGCACCAGTTTTTCCAGTGTCGCATAATTCGATTCAAAGTTTTTTAGTTTTGCGTTTGTCGCTGCCATGGATTGTTACCTCTTTTATTTCCGTTAAAATTGTTCCTTCCAGGAGTTGTATCGTCAAGAGCTGATTCTGCTCAAGTGAGCGGATATCCTTGAGGACATGACCGCCCTGCTCCAGCTGCCCATACCCTTTTCGTACCAGAAGGGCCGGATTCATAGCGCTGAGCGATGCTTTCAGAGCCTGCAGGCGCCCCGCTTCCCGTGTCAGTTTCAGGTCCAGATGCTGCCGGGCCAGACGGACCAGCTGGGATACAGATTCATCCTTCATAGAAAGGAATGCATCATAGCGGTGGGTCTGCAGCGCTGCTACGGTCCGCCCCAATTCCCGTTCCAGACGATCGAGGCGCAGAATGACAGACTGATACGCCTGGTCTGCCATAGCTGCCAGGTCCATCTGGATTTCTTCAAAGTCGGGAAATGCCAGTTCGGCCGCATGGGTCGGTGTCGCAGCCCGCACATCCGCAGCGTAGTCGGCCAGTGTCGTATCGGTCTCATGACCGATAGCCGTAATGACCGGTACCTGAGCGTCATAGATGGCCTGTACGACCTGCGGGCTATTAAAGCACCACAAATCTTCCATGGAACCGCCGCCGCGGGCCAGAATGAGCACGTCGAGGTTCCGATCCTTACCGGCCTTTTCCAGAGTCCTGGCAATGACCGTTTCGGCACCTGCCCCCTGCACGGGAACAGGAAACAAGCGGATCTCCACGTAGGGATTGCGTTCAGCTGCTATTTTATGGATATCGTGCAGGACGGCCCCCGTCGCCGACGTAAGGACACCGACAGTCCAGGGAAACCGGGGGATATTTTTTTTGTGCTCTGGTGCAAAATATCCTTTCTCATATAACTCTTTCTTGATCTTTTCATATTGTTGTTGCAGCGTACCTACGCCACGGGCAAAGAGTTTTTCAATAATAAAGGACACAGTGCCGCCTTTTTCATAGACATTGATAGACCCTATAACTACGACCTGGTCCCCTTCACGCACGCCATCCATAGAATGGCCTACGCGACTGCGGAACAAAATGGCCCGGATAGAACACGTTTCGTCATGGAGATTCATATAATAATGGCCGTTCGACGCCCGCTTCAGGCCGATGATACTGCCTTCCATGGCAATGTTCTGCAGGCGGTAATCGCTCTGCAGATCATCTTTAATGCGCCGTACGACCTCTGTTACCGATGCATATTTCATAAATGGCCCCTCTCCTTCCAAAGTGCCCAGAATGCGGCACCAGAGGCATTGTCGGCGCTGTATCCGTCGGGGGCCAGGATGACCCGGACATGGTGCCGGCCGGCATAACGCAGCAGCTGGCTGCGGAGGAATCCGTTGCTCATGACGCCGCCTACGGCAACCAGTTTATCCATGCCACCAGCAAGTCCTGCATCGAGCAGTTCCTGAAGGCCGTTCCAAACGGTCTTCAGCGTCCAGCAGCTCATGGCACAGCTATCGGCCGTGCCACTGGCTATCTGGCGCTGGGCCTGCGATTCCGGGCCGGAATAGCTGATTTCCCCATCGCGGCAAAAGACGCGGCTCCCTTTGATGTCCATATCTCCCTTCCGGGCCATAGCATCGAGATGCACGCCTGCGGGGAAAGGAAATCCCAGGGCGACACCAACGCGGTCGATAAACTGTCCGGCACTGATGTCGCTGGTCCCGCCAATGCGGGAAATGGACAGTCCCTCCTCATCAGCAACGGCATACAGAAGGTCCGTCGTCCCGCCAGATAAATGAAGACCCGTAAACGGATCCGCCGGTACCGTTCCCAATGGCCTCAGGGCTGCCAGGAGATGATTTTCCTGATGACTGATGCAGTATAACGGCACCTGAAGCATAGCCGCCAGACTGCGTGCACAGCCCCATCCGGCCAGAAATGCCGGCATATAGCTGTCTTCTCTGCGCCGTGGCTGATGAGTCACCCCGATGGCCCCGATCCGGCTGCCTTTCAGTGCCGGACGGAGCCGTTCCATAAGTTCCGGCAGATTCCGCGTATGCTGATAGACCATTTGAGACTGGGAGATTCCGCGGCCACCGCTGGGTACAGTCAGGATACGCCGTTCATCCTGTACGACACGGCCATCTTCTCCGAGAAGGCATACCGATGTAGTGTAGCAGCTTGTGTCGATTCCCAGATAGAGATTCATATCCTCTTACTTCCTTTGACGCACGTACGTCCCTAAAATGCCATTGACGAACCGGGACGACTTATGGCCACTGAATTCTTTGGCCAGCTCAATGGCTTCGTTGAGGATGACCGCATCGGCCATATCCACATCTTTCGGGTATAGGAGTTCACATAACGCCATACGCATGACGTTCTTATCTGCCCGGTTCATCTGGGATACATCCCACCCTTTTGCCAGAGACTGGATAATCTGGTCAAATTCATTCATATGCTCTGTCGTCGTCGTAACCAGGTAATCACAATAATTTTCTTCATCCTGTACGACCGGCGTATCTTCATCATCTGTTCCATTTACAGAATTCAGGATTTCATCTTCTTGATACTGAATGTCATCTTTTCCATGGAATTCTCTGGAAAATAATATTTCTAACGCCTTCTGGCGTGCTCTATGTCTGCTCACGCGAACCTCCTATCAGGATTGTTCCTTCAATACAACATCATCGACTGTCACATGGACTTCCAGAGTCTGCGGGTCTGCCATTTCCTGCAGCGCTGCCGCCACATGCTCCTGGACAGTCCTGGCCAGTACACACAAATTATCGCCGTAGTATCCATAGACGTGGATATCAGCAGTCAGCGTTCCTTCCTGCTGGTGCACATTCACATTTCGGCCTTTGGCAGGAATCAGGTCAGAAAATTCTTGCAGTGCCAATGACACGACCTGGACATATACGGAATCGTTGACGAAAAATTCAATGTCTTTTGTTTCGCCAGTCATTGCCCTGCCTCCTTATCTTCCGGGAAGACGATACCTGCAACCAGAATATGGACGGCGTCGACCTGGCAGCCCGTATCGCGTTCTACCGCATCTTTGACCGCTTTTTGCACCTTGAGGGCTATATCGGGGATACGGTATCCGCTTTCCACAATCAGCCGCAGTGTGATTTCTGCCGCATTGCCGCTGATACGGGTTACGGCTCCCTGGGACAGACTGCCCCTCCCAAGGCGGCGGGCCGCCGATTCAGCCAGCGTCGCATCCAGGGCATGGACGTGGGGCACGAGGGCCGCCGTCCTGGCAGCAATGGATGAGATAGCTTTATCACTGATATGAATACTGCCCAGGTCATTTTGATTCGTCGTTTCCATACGCGTCACCTGACTACAAAAAAGAGGCTGGCGCAAGAAGCCTTTCACTTCTCACGACAGCCCCTTGCCATGACAACTTATGCTCTGCCGATATAGTTCCCTGTACGGGTATCGATCTGGAGAACTTCGCCTTCGTTGATGAAGAGAGGTACTTTGACGACATAGCCGGTTTCAAGGGTAGCCGGTTTGCTGCCACCTGTAGCTGTATCACCACGCAGGCCCGGATCTGTCTGGATGACCTTCAGTTCGACGGCAGCCGGAAGATCAATACCAATGACTTTTCCTTTGAACATCATGACAGAAACGTTCATTTCTTCTTTCAGGAAATTAACAGCATCACCGAGGCTATCTTTATTCAGTTCAAGCTGTTCGTATGTTTCATTATCCATGAAACAGTACATGCCTTCGTTTTCATAAAGGTACTGCATCTGACGGCGGTCTACATGGCCTTCCTGTACTTTTTCACCGGCATTCCACGTACGTTCAACGACAGAACCGGTTTCCAGGTTTTTGATTTTAGCACGGACAAAAGCAGCGCCCTTGCCGGGTTTTACATGCTGGAATTCAACAACCTGCCATACCTGGCCATCAATTTCAATCGTTACACCTGGTCTGAAATCATTACTTGTAATCATCTGTTAACTCCTCCTACTATAACTCCATCAAATCTTTTGGCGTTTTGGTTAAGATTTCACAGCCATTGGCTGTCACGGCAACGGAATCTTCAATGCGGACCCCGTATTTGCCTTCTATGTACAGCCCCGGTTCTACCGTGACTATCATATTTTCTTTCAGGACACCCGTACTGCGCGGTGACAAGACCGGTTCTTCATGAATTTCCAGCCCTGTCCCATGCCCCAGGGAGTGGGTGAAATACTGTGATACATGACGGGCAGCAAAATAATTGCGGACGATGAAATCGACATCTTTCCGGCTGACACCGGCCCGGACAGCGGCAACGCCTTCTTTCTGTGCTTCCAGGATCATATTGTAGAAATCACGCTGTTCCCGGCTTGCGTTACCGACAACGACGGTCCTCGTAATATCGGAATGATACCCTTCCCAGACTGCTCCAAAGTCGAAAGTGACAAAATCTCCTTTTTCGATGACCTTGGGACTAGCCGTGCCATGGGGCATAGACGAGCGGACACCGGATGCGACTATGGTCGTAAACGATTTTTCTTCTGACCCGGAAAGGAGCATATTGCTTTCCAGCCGAGCTGCCAGTTCTTTTTCTGTCACTCCCGGTTTGATGTACGGCAGAAGATCGGCAAACGCCTGATCGGCAATGGCACTGGCTTTCCGCGTAGCCGTCAGTTCGAACGGTTCCTTGACAGCGCGCAGGACGTTGAGGTTATACCCCTCAAAACCACATTCTGTCTGATCTGCAATCTGTTCAAACATCATATGAGTCAGGAAATTGCTTTCATATACAACAGCCTGGGCACCGCCTTCGCGCAGGCTCCGGGCTATGCATTCTGCCAGCCTGCCCTGATGGTTGCCAATGGTATACCAGGTACCAGACTGACCAGCAGCCTGTTCCGTATAACGCGAGTCAGTCCAGAGAACGGCTGTCGCGCCAGTCACGACAAGTGCTCCCTCCCCGCCGGTAAAGCCGCTGAAGTAGCGAAGATTTTCTGGCTGCATAATGATGACGCCGTCTGCCACGTGTTCACGGAGGAACTGGCGCAGCCGGTCTATTCTTTCTCCAATCATGCTATCACCTGATTTTTTCAGTCTACACCTTATCATATCATATAACAGAGACGTTGAAAAGGAAAAATTCTCACTCAATCCGTTCCGGACGATGCGAATACAGCTTCCCGCTCTGTTTCCGTTAGAGGACGCCATGCACCGGGCGTCAATGCCCTGTCGAGAATGACTTTACCGATGCACATACGATGCAATGCTTCTACTGTAAGTCCTACAGCAGCACACATACGTTTGACCTGATGGAATTTTCCCTCCTGCACAGTGATGGTCAACTCCTGTTCTCCCGACCGGACCGCTTTTGCCGGCAGACAGACTAATCCATCGTCCAGGACCAGTCCTGCGGCGAAGCGTTCCCCTATATCTTCAGGGATACATCCGGCTACGCGGGCTATATATACTTTGGGAACATGCTTTTTGGGAGATGTGATGCGATGAGCCCACTGTCCATCATTGGTGAGAAGCAGCAGCCCCGTCGTGTCTTTGTCCAGACGCCCGACGGGAAACAGGCCGGCACCAGAAAACTGCTGGGGCAGCAGGTCGATGACCGTCTGTGCACGGGGATCTTCTGTCGCCGACAGGACACCTTCTGGCTTATAGAGCATGAGATAGTAAAATTCTTCGTAAGATACAGCCTGTCCCTTGACCGTTACCGCATCACGGCCCGGCTGGACCTTCTGGCTGCTGTCTCTGCAGGACATGCCATTTACGGCTACGGCGCCAGACCGGCACAGTTCCTTTATTTCTTTTCTGGTTCCCCATCCCGTATGGCCCAGTAATTTATCAAGACGTATCGTATTTGCCATGACCTTCTCCTACATGACATTATGCTGCCGCCCATACCATTGTGGTTCATACCCTTTCATCCCTTCCAGATGCTGGGTACAATTCATGAGAGTCATGACACTGCGGCTGCCATAATATTCAATAATCGTAAAAGCCGTATTATACTGCTGAAAACACCAGAGCTTGCGGAAATCCAGTTCCAGCAGGCCAAACAACAAACAGCGGATAGCTGCACCATGTGAGACAATCATAACGGAATCCCCGTCTGCATGGTGACTAAGTAACTCTTTCGTCTTGGCCGTAATACGGTCCCGCACTTCGAGGAACGATTCACCGCCCCGGGCCCGCATTTTACCTTCAGATGCATAAAAAGCTTCAATTTCTCCCGGCCATTGTTTGGTGATTTCATCATAGGTATGGCGTTCCCATACACCAAAACTGATTTCCCTCAGTTCCGGATATTGCTGTACCGGCAGCTGGTGTGGCTCTGCAATGATTTGGGCTGTCGTATAAGCCCGCGACAGCGTGCTGGTATAGATGGCATCAAAATGAATATCCTTCATAAAGCGGCTCAGGCGCCGGGCCTGTTCTATCCCTGTGGCATTGAGCGGTACGTCTGATGCGCCCTGGAACCACTGTTGGGAATTACCATCGGTTTCACCATGACGAACGAGATAAAGCTTGATCATGTACATTCGGTCCTTTCCTGTAATCTATGATGAATCCTTTCCTGCTGATAGAAGCGGGAGATTCTGGAGAAAATAGTTAATATATAGCGGCACAGAGGCCAAGTAACAACAATTCGCTGCTTTCGGTAACGGCGCCATACGTATCTCCCGTGACGCCGCCGAGATGCTTTACAATATAGGTATTGAGTATCAGGCTGGCCGCTATAGCTGTCCCTAGGAGAGTCAGGTACAAAAAACCTCCTATGAGAACAGGCGGCAGGGCTGCCAGAAATCCCAAAGCCAGGGTACGCGGCGGTGCATAGGCGGCAAAGGCCTTTCCCAACCCCTCCGGACGGGCATAGGGGAATTCCAGCACGCTCACGAGCGTGCCATAGCGTGCTGCCACTGGAATACCGAGGAGGGCCGCATAGACTGCCGGTCCTTCAATGTTTGCCAGAAAGCAAATTTTCAGCAATGCCAGAAAAAAGAAAGCCATGACGCCATTGGATCCGACCCGGCTGTCTTTCAGGATTTCCAGCATCCGTTCCCGGCTTCGTACGGAAAACAGACCGTCAGCCGTGTCCATGAATCCGTCGGCGTGAAGGCCTCCCGTAATCAGGAACCAGGCAATAATGACACACACGGCCCGGTAAAACCCAGTCAGGGCCAGACCTGCAGCAAACCAGCACAGGCACAGGAACAGGCCGATACAGCCTCCCACCAGCGGAAAGCATCGCAGTGACGCGCCAAAGGCCTCATTCGTCCAGGTCAGATGCCGGGCCAGCTGTATCCGCGTCAGGAACTGGAGGGCAATAAGAAAACTCGTCATGGCCGTTCCTCCCGCAATGGAAGATGGACCTGCCGGCTTTTAATTTCCATAGTAATGCCACATACACTCAGATACACCTCATCTGCTTCCGCAGCGGTATGCTGATTCAGGAAACCGATGAGATCACGGTACTGGCGGCTCACTTTTGCCATGGGGACAATGCCCGATCCCAGTTCATTGGTAACAACGACGAAGACACCATCTCTGCTCTGACGCACGGCCCGCAGCACCCCGTCCCATTCGTTCTCTGCTTCTTTCAGGATATGGGAGAAATCATCTCCGTCACGCTGCAGCAGGAAATTAGAAAAATACAGGGTCAGACAATCAAGCAGGATGTTATCAGTCTGCTGTAAAATATGGTCAATCTGATTTCCCAGTCCAGACGGTACTTCAAAGGTCTGCCACGACGCCGGACGACGGCTGCGGTGACGGGCTACCCGGTCTGCCATTTCATCATCCAGGACCTGGGCCGTAGCAATATACCCATGTCGTCCGGGACATGCCTGCAGATATTGCTCGGCAAAATGACTTTTACCACTGCGGGCGCCTCCTGTAATCAATACAATACGAGCCATTTTTTTCCCCCTTTCCAGCACGATAGACATATTATACTACTGATAGGATACCTCTGCCAACACGTTTTCTCGCTGCCATAGCCGCAGGATTTGCCGTGTACAGACTGTAAGTATATTTGAAAAAAAAATTTATTTTTTCTTCAAATATACTTGACAATACGTGTGAAATTGAGTATACTAAACAAGTCGCATGGGGGTATAGCTCAGTTGGTTAGAGCGTCACGTTGACATCGTGAAGGTCGTTGATTCGAATTCAACTATTCCCACCAATGAAACTAAGGCCGCCGGATTCCGGCGGCTTTTTTATACACATTTATAATTTGCGAGGAAATCCGATTATGACCAGTCCGCATATTACGTCCGTTTATGGCAGTGCCGAAACAGAATATACCATAAAAAAATCCCGTTTTCTCATCCATCTCAGAGAAGTGACCTGCGAAGAGGAAGCATCTGCTTTCATCGAAGCCCGGCGCAAGGAATTCTGGGATGCCCGGCACAATTGTTATGCTTATCAGATTGGTCCTGACGGCGCCATCCAGAAATCCAATGACGACGGAGAACCGTCGGGAACAGCTGGCCGCCCGATGCTGGAAGTACTGAAAAAAAACAGCATCACCAACACCATTGTTGTCGTCACCCGCTATTTCGGCGGCATCAAGCTCGGTGCCAGCGGCCTCATACGGGCTTATAGCCATTGTGTAACCCTCGGTCTGGAAGCAGCGGAAATTGCCGACTATCTCCCTTATCAGGTCGTAAACGTTTCCTTCCCCTATTCCTTTGTGAGCGTCATAGAACGTCTGGTCCCATCGTATGCCGTGCGCATCGCAGACCGTTCCTTTGCCTCTGACGTCACATTTACTCTGGAAATTCCGGAAGAGCAGGCCGGTCCGGCAATCCAGGCCATTACAAATGCGACTAATGGCAACGCTATCTGCAAGACCGAAAAAACGAAAGTCATCCCCATCGTACGAACTTAACAAAGCCAGCAAAAAGCCCATAGATATGTACACCTTTCATCGTACACATCCATGGGCTTTTTGCTGGTTCATATTTTCCCTTCTGCACCCGTTTTTCCAAAAACTACAATCTGTAAACTACCTTCTTCTGTCCTAGTCTTTGGGAACCCAGGTCCGGTTTTTCTGGGCCTGTTCTTCTTCCCGGGCCAGCTGTTGGGATTGCAACTCTGCTTCGTACTGTTCCCGCGCAGCCTGTTCAGCCTGTTCCAGTTCTTCTTTTACTTTCGGATCTATCTTGGCATTTTTATCTTTAACCGTTTTCTGTTTTTCTGCTTCCAGAGCCTTGCGGGCTGCTTCCTGCTGGGCCGCCAGACGGTCCAGTTCTTTCTGGCGCAGTCCCTGCCGGACATCACTTTCCAGACTTACATTCGGCTGAGAATGAACATCGACGTAGACTTCAAACAGCCGGTTCCACGGGAATGTGACATTGACAGTACGGGGATCGATGCCCAGATATGTCTGGGCATACCGCTGGAGCTGTTCTTTCGTACGGCTCTGCATTTCGCTCATCACCGTCGGATAATACTTCTGCTCTGTATTGGCCTCTACCTTCTGCTGTATCCGGTAAATATAATCCCGGACATTGGCCTGATACGCCCAGTTGTCCAGATACTGGGTCGTCAGCATGCGCTGATGGGCATCGGGAGACATATACCGGGCCAGAATCCCCTGAGATATACCATATCCGACAGAATTGCTGGCTGTATTCCATCCATTATATGCTGCCAGCTGATACATCATCTTATCCTTATATAAACCATATATCAGCGTATTATCTGACCCGTTGGAAAAGGCCATATCGACGAGGCTGACTGGTATATTCTGGGCCATAGCCTTTTCTATCTGTGTGAGGAATGTCCGCGTCGAGTCCAGCATGATGGGGAAATTTTCAAAATTCCCCGATTCACGCGTCGATGTCGTAAGAGGCGTATTGACGGCCAGCAGCAGGTCCGGCTTTTCCTTGTCCGTTATCGTACCGCCGATAGCTTCAATATGTTCGGCAATCGTCTTCCCTATAGCTTGTCCGTCGTAACTCGGCACAGTCTTTTCTCCCCCGCCGAGAGGATAGATGACCGTTACTTTAGGATGATAATTATTAAAATCATTATTAGCCCGCGTAATGAGCAGCAACCCCAGCTGATCAGCTCCCGGGAACGACCCGAAACTGGTCTTCGGGATATCGGCTCCTGCTTGTTCAAGATATTTCGATTCCAGTGACGACTGGGTACGGACAGAATTATCATCATGACCGAGACTGTAATAGGTAAAGATGCCTTTTCGGGCATCACTAATGAGGCGGTAGTTGATGGCCATATTCTTCTTACGGCGGCTGAACCAGTCCTGCAGATATTCGGCCGGGACGCGGCGCATGATGCTGAACCAGTCATTCCGTTCCTGCGGAGTCAATCCTTCTTCATCCATCTTTGCCTGGAGTGATGCCAGCTCATAAATGTCACTGCCGGATTTGAGATAGTAATCCGGTTCGACGCCCTTGCCACCGGCCCAGGGACTGCGCATGACTGTACTGAAAGCATAAATCGGCACTTTGCCAAACTTGCTGTGCAGGTTTTCTACCTTTTCCAGACGGGCCAGCAGAGTATCCATAGAAAGGTTATGTTTGCGCGAATCGACAAGTCCCCCATAGACCAGGGAATCCACCGACAGTACCATAGCATCGGCTTTGCCGGCATTTTCTTCTACCCATTCCATAAGCTTATCGGGAGAACCCTGGAAATTAGACCCCGATAAATACCGGTCTGGCGGCGTTATCACCGTATATCCGGCATCTTCTGCCGTACTGACCGTATAGGCAAAGTCAACGGGACGGTTGTCCTGCGGCACGTATAAAATCGTTTTGGCCAACGCTGCCGGGCCTGAACACAAACACAAAGATACGACGACAGCTCCTAAGACCTTACGAAAACCATTCAACACTATCACCTCTGACATACACAGAAATAGAAAAAATTATCAGTTTATTATACCAGATTTACCATCTGCCATGCAAATGCTTTCAAAAACGCTGTCCTCTCTTGCGCCGCTTGACTCTTGGCAGATTCCAGTGATAGCGGATGGCCAGGAGGCGGACGCCAACGGTCACAGCAAAACAAATAATGGATGCCACATCAGCTGCCTGGCCCAGGGGGATATACAGGACATAGAGGACGACGGCACCGATAAACGAAGCCGTAGCATAGACATCCTGAATCAGCGTTGCCGGGATGCGGCCTGCCAGGACATCACGGATGATACCACCACCGACAGCCGTAATCAGCCCCAGAGAAATGCACAAAACCCAATAATGGGGAAACATATAACAGCCCAGCAATGTCCCCGTGACAGTAAACGAACCGAGTCCAATGGCATCACAGAAAAGGTACAGGTTGATAGATGCATGCATGAGGCGGTGACGGCGGTGCGTATCCATATAGCGCAGGAAAAAGATAGTTACTCCCATAGTCGCAATGATCAGCCAGAAATACATACTATTCTGGAAAAAAGCCGGGGGAATGCGTCCCAGTATGAGGTCACGTACGATTCCGCCACCGACAGCAGTCGCTGCGGCCAGTACGAAAATACCAAATATGTCCATGCGCCGCAAAACGGCAACCAGTGCACCCGACAGGGCAAAGGCCACGGTCCCCAGAATATCGAAAAGCTGCCACCAGAGTGATTGCATTATATTCCACCATCCTGTACAATAAAATCAGTGTATCTGATAGTAACCTACCATGAATGCAAAAAAGAATCAAGGATATCATTATGACAAAAGATGAATTTTATATGGGGAAAGCCCTGGAAGAAGCCAAAACAGCCTATGCCGTCGGTGAAATCCCGATTGGCGCCGTCATTATTTATCAGAAGAAAGCTATTGCCCGGGCCTACAATCTGCGGGAAAGCCTGCCCTGTGCCACCGCCCATGCAGAACTGCTGGCTATCGAAAAAGCCTGCCGCGCCCTCGGCCGGTGGCGCTTATCGGGCTGTACGCTCTATGTCACCTGTGAGCCCTGTCCCATGTGCGCCGGAGCCATCGTCAACAGCCGTCTGGACCGGGTAGTCTACGGCTGCGCCGACCCTAAGGCAGGTGCCGTACGGTCCCTGTTCCAGCTGGCAGACAGCCCGCTTCTCAATCACCGGGCTTCCATTACAGCCGGCGTCCGCGCCGATGAATGCGCCGCACTCCTCAAAGATTTCTTCCGAAAAAAACGAAAAAAAAGTGATTCTGGACAGCCCTGAGATAATCGTCATAACAGACGAAACATAAGGCAAAGGACCATGCATGATAGCCGAAGACTTCATGCATGGTCCTTTATTGTATGTACTATGAACGCTGCTTCTTATTCCAGATTTTTCGTGAGCAGCTGGTTGACAACTCCCGGGTTAGCCCGCCCCTTAGTCTGTTTCATGACCTGTCCGACGAGGAAGCCGATAGCTTTCTTCTTACCTGCTTTATAATCGGCGACAGACTGCGGATTGTCCGCAATGACCGATTTGACGATTTCTTCAATAGCACCAGTATCGGTAATCTGTACCAAGCCCTGTTCTTTGACGACATCGTCGGCAGACTTGCCGCTGGACCACATTTCCGGCAGGACTTTCTTGGCAATCTTACCGGAAATCGTACCTTTGGCAATGAGTTTGAGGAGACCTGCCAGCGCCGCCGGACGGACCGGAGCCTGATCGGCCGTTACGCCTTCTTCATTGAGTTTTTTGGCAAACTCGCCGAGCATCCAGTTGGAAGCCGTCTTGGCGTCGATTCCTTCTTTGACGACATCTTCAAAATAGTCGGCTGTCTGTTTTTCCAGTGTCAGGAGATTGGCATCATATTCGGGAAGTCCCAGTTCATCCTGGAAGCGCTGGCGCCGTGCGTCCGGCATTTCCGGTAATTCAGCCCGTACTTTTTCAATATATTCCTTCGATACTTCGATAGGAATCAGATCCGGTTCCGGGAAATAACGGTAATCGGCATCGCCTTCTTTGACACGCTGCAGGACCGTAATACCCTTGGCTTCTTCCCAGCCGCGGGTCGCCTGCTGGATTGTGCCGCCTTCATCGAGGATCTGGGCCTGACGGACCGCTTCGTATTCAATCCCCTTCTGGACACCACTGAAGGAATTGATATTTTTAATTTCCGTCTTCGTCCCCAGTTTATCACTGCCGACGGGGCGTACGGAAATATTGGCATCACAGCGCATGCTGCCTTCTTCCATACGGCAGTCAGATACGCCGAGATACTGCATGATAGAACGGAGTTTTTCCAGATAAGCCCGGGCTTCTTCCCCACTGCGCAGATCCGGTTCGGATACGATTTCCAGCAGGGGCACGCCGGTACGGTTGTAATCGACGAAGGTCGTATCCGATGTGTCGATAGAAGCGCCGCTATGGACCAGTTTACCTGCATCTTCTTCCATATGGATACGGGTCAGATGAACGCGGCGTGTCTTGCCCCCGACTTCGATATCGATATAGCCATTGAGGCAGATAGGCAGATCATACTGGGATGTCTGGAAATTCTTTGGCAAATCGGGATAGTAATAATTCTTACGGTCGAATTTGCTGAACGGCAGGATATCGCAGTGAAGTGCCAATCCGGCCTTTACGGCATAATGGAGAACTTCCTTATTGAGAACAGGCATGCTTCCCGGAAGGCCCAGGCAGACCGGGCATACGTGCGTATTGGGCTGGGCACCGAATTCAGTGGAGCAGCCGCAGAAAATTTTTGTTTTTGTTTTCAGTTCGACATGGACTTCCAGGCCGATAACGGATTCATATTTCATCAGAGTTCAACCTCCCCCATGGGCAGCGGCTTCTTCAGGTCCGTGCGGTTTTGTTCAAATGTATAGGCAACGCGCAGCAGTGTTTCTTCATCAAGAGCCTTGCCAATGAGCTGCATGCCAATGGGAAGACCGTTCTTGAAGCCACAGGGAATGCTGATACCCGGAAGGCCGGCCAGATTCAGTGTAACTGTGCAGACATCGCCTAAATACATGGCCAGGGGATTATTGTCATTCTGACCGATTTTAAATGCCGTATCCGGCGCGGTCGGCGTAAGCAGGACATCACAGGTGCGAAGGGCATTGTCGAAATCCTGTTTTACCAGGGTACGTACTTTCATAGCCCGCAGATAATACGCATCATAGTAACCGGAACTGAGGACATACGTCCCCAGCATAATGCGGCGTTTTACTTCCGGTCCAAACCCTTCGGTACGGGTCTTGCGGTACATATCGACAATGTCCGTGCCATCTGCCCGGAATCCGAATCCAACACCGTCGTACCGTGCCAGATTGGAACTGGCTTCTGCCGGAGCGATGATATAGTAGGCAGCCAGACCATATTTCATATGCGGCATTTTGACCGGCACGATTTCAGCACCGAGCTTCTTATAGGTATCAATGGCTTCTTCCAGGGCTTTGCGGCACTGGTCATCCAGGCCTTCTACAAAGAATTCTTCCGGAACGCCGATTTTCATGCCTTTGACATCATTGATCAGTGCTTTTTTATAATCTTTCTTTTCCTGTGGGATAGACGTCGAGTCCTTCGCATCGTGCCCTGCAATGGCATTGAGGACGATGGCGCAGTCTTCTACGTCATTGGTAAATGGCCCAATCTGGTCAAGAGACGAGCCGTAAGCAACCAGACCATAACGGGAAACGAGACCATATGTCGGTTTGAGGCCAACGAGGCCACAGTAGGCAGCAGGCTGACGAATCGATCCGCCCGTATCCGAACCAAGTGACCAGACGGCTTCCCCAGCTGCTACGGCAGCGGCCGAACCGCCGGACGATCCGCCTGGTACATAATCCAGATTCCAGGGATTATGGGTAATCTGATAAGCCGAATTTTCCGTTGAACTGCCCATGGCAAATTCATCCATATTGGTCTTGCCAAGGCTGATATAATCGAGGGCATTCAGTTTTTCAATGACCGTCGCATTATAGGGCGATTTAAAATGTTCCAGAATTTTCGAGCCACAGGTCGTGTTTTGTCCGGCAACGCAGATGACATCCTTAATAGCTCCCGGTACACCGGCCATATCCGCAATAGCTTCCCTGGCAGCGATTTTCTTATCGACTGCGGCGGCTGCTTCCAGTGCATTTTTCCGGTTGTCAGATAAAAAGGCTTTGATATCCGGTTCCACCGTGTCTTTACGGGCAATAAACTTTTCTGTCAGCTCCACAGCAGATATTTCTTTATTTACGAGTTTATCATGCAGTGCATGTATGGTTAATGCTTCCACAATATCCCTCCTCAATCCTGAATGACTTTGGGAACTTTAAAATAGCCATTTTCCGGTTCCGGCGCATTAGAAAGCGCTTTTTCATTGGATAAGGACGGCTGGGGCACATCGTCGCGCATGACATTGCGCATAGATACAGCGTGAGCCGTAGGCGCTACATCCGTGATATCAACCTGATTTAACAGGTCCATATAAGCCAAAATGTCATTCAGCTGTTTCCCGACTTCTTCAATCTGATCGTCTTCGATATTAAGACGGGAAAGCAGTGCGATTTTCTTTATTTCTTCAGCACTGATTTTCATACGGACACTCCTTGTACTAATAATAATATTCAACAATCTAGATTATACCCCATATTGTGCCTCTTGTCATCTGCAGGACAAAAAAATCAGGAGCCGCTTATAATAAACGAACTCCTGATTTTTTACGGTTCTATTTTGAGAAAATGTTCTCAGAATACCTGAAAATGCAATTCTTATTTCTTTTCCCAACTTGTTTTTTCAGGATGGGAGCAACAGGACGGGCAACTGCCACTGCAGGAACCACTGCTGCCACAACAGCTGGTCGTTCCCTTGAACAGCCCCCGGATATGACGGCCGATGTAAAACGCAGCTGCCAATACTACAAGTGCCACAATAATCGTTGCAATGCTCATACAAGATCACAACCTTTCTGTATCGTTCAATTCTGAAATGATAATAGACACTTAGGACGCCTTCCGGCGCCCTAAGTATATCATTATTCCCATTATAAAATCAATAGTTAATTTCAAAAACGAGAATGATGAATCGCATTCGTATTATACCCCCAGTCCGGCAAAGAGTGCCAGATGATAGGTAATAAAACCACCAATATAAGCAAATACGAGGCACATGCCATCGACGGCGAGGAGCATTTTCCAGGAACCGGTTTCACGTTTGATGACGGCCATTGCTGCAACGCAGGGCATGTACAGCAGGCAAAATACCATCAATGAGAGGGCTACGGCCGGATTGAAGTCCGGGTCGTCTCTCAGGTAAGCGACGATGCCCGATTCATGCGTATCATCACCACCGACGCTGTAAATCGTACCCAGTGTCGAAACCATAACTTCCTTGGCAGCCGTGCAGGCAATAAGGCCTACGCCGATTTTCCAGTCAAAGCCAAGGGGCTGGATAACCGGTTCGACGAAATGGCCGATGCGGGCCGCATAGGACTGTTCCAGTTTTTCGGCATTCTGCTGGTCTTCGAGTTTGGCTGTTGCATCATCGGCTTCTGCTTTGGCATCAAACAAAGGCAGAGCCTGTGCAAATACAGTCGGGTTCTGTTCCTGGAGATCGGCAAAGCTGTCTGGGTATTTACCCATGAACAGCGTATTTTCTGCTTCTTCCGAATTCTTGACCTGATCTTCAACAGAACTCAGAGCCGCAGCCGGATTCAGGGAGTTACCTGTATCCGCTTCGTCTTCGTCGGCTTCATCGGCTGCTTCGTCAGCTGCTGCTACCATGGCTTCATACATATCGTTCAATTCAGCATTATCTTCTATGTCAGAAAGGCCATACCCGGTCAGGATGCTGGCTTGAGTTTCTTCCATCTGGGCCGTTACGGCTTCTTTGGCCGCATCGTAATCCTGGCTGTATTCTACATCCATCGGATAGGCCGTGAGGAACCATACCAGAATGGAAGCGCCAAGAATGAATGTACCGGCTTTTTTGAGGTACAATACGGTGCGTTCCCACATATGGGTCAGAACGCCTTTGAGCGTCGGGATATGATAAGGCGGCAATTCCATGACAAACGGTTCCTGTTCGCCCTTAAACGCTGTATGGCGGAGTACCAGCGCGACGCATACGGAAACGATAATCCCCAGCAGATATATGCCGAAGAGGACCGTACCGCCGTGGCCGGAAGCACCGAAGAAAGCCGCAATCAAAAGTGTATACACAGGCAGGCGGGCACCACAGCTCATAAAGGGGCAGGCCATAATGGTGACCAGACGGTCTTTTTCATTGTCCAGTGTACGGGCGGCCATAATACCAGGAACGTTGCAGCCAAAGCCAAGGATCATCGGTATGAACGATTTCCCATGGAGGCCCAGGGCACGCATAGCCCGGTCAATAAGGAAAGCTGCACGGGCCATATATCCCGTGTCTTCCAGCAGACTGATGAATAAATACAACAGTACAATAAGCGGTACAAACGAAAGTACAGAACCGACACCGCCAATGACGCCATCAACGACGAGGGAACGAAGCTGTTCGTCTTCAATCACATCATTGCACCAGTCGCCGAGCATGCCAAAGCCTGTATCCAGCCAGTCCTGAGGATATGCGCCAAGATTGATGACGACAACGAACATGAGCCACATGAGGCCGAGGAAAATAGGAATGCCCAGGAAGCGGTTTGTCAGGACACTATCGATTTTATCCGACAGGGAGTCCGTCGTACCTGGTTTAATAACGGCATTATTATAGGCCTGTACAGCAAAACGGTGGCGGTATTCAGCAAAGCAGAATTCCAGATCTACTTTATTCTTCAGGGAATCCCGCAGCGTATGGGCCATGGCCAGAATGCCTTCCGTTCCATCGATGGCCTTTACCTTGCTGACGACATCACTGTCATTTTCCAAAAGTTTGATTGCCAGCCAGCGTACAGGATACTGGATAATGCCTGTCTTCTGGATCATATCTTCCAGGCTGGTGATGGCTGGTTCCAAGTCGGGGCCGTAATCGACGTTTGCGTTCTTTACCGTTTCTTCTTTCTGGGCTACATTCATGACGGCTTGCAATAATTCCTGGGTCCCTTTATTTTTACTGCCTACGAGAGGAACCACTGTAGCTCCCAGCTGTTCACCCAGTTTTTTCAAATCGATCTGGGCACCCATGCGTTCGGCAATATCCATCATGTTCAGACCGATGACGACAGGCCGCCCCAATTCAATGATTTGGGCTGCCAGATACAGATTCCGTTCCAGGTTAGAAGCGTCCAAGACGTTTACGATGATGTCCGGTTTTTCATTAATAATAACATTTCTTGCAACGACTTCATCCAGAGAACGGGCTGTCAAGCTGTACGTACCGGGAAGATCGACGAACAAAAGGCTATGATTGTCATAATTGCAACGGCCTTCCTTCTTTTCTACCGTAACGCCGGGGTAATTGCCGACATGCTGTTTTGCACCCGTAATATTATTAAAAATTGTCGTCTTTCCGCAGTTCGGATTGCCGGCGAGGGCAACCTTGATAGTTCCTGCATTATCCATGACTACTAATGACCTCCTCCGACAGCTACACTGATCATAGCTGCTTCATTCTTTCTCAGTGCCAGCGCGGTCCCTTTGACCTTGACTTCAACGGGGTCGCCCAAAGGCGCAACTTTTACTACTGTGATATGGGATCCCTTGACGACGCCCATATCAACGAGACGATGCTGAATATTCCCATGTCCTTTCAGTGCTTCTACTACACCGCTGGCACCGGGTTTCATATCCGCCAGTTTGACAATGTTCATGATCTGACACCTCCTTTACCACTGTCCATTGCCCATATTACAGGCCCGGACGGCGGATGCCGTTCAGGCCTGTAATGGAGATTTACAATGCACATCGCTCAGCACGAGCCTGTAATATAGACTTTAAAGCGCTTGAACTGCTCGTATGGGAACGAACGACTTCTACGTTCTTGCGCTGAGCTTCCTTCACAGCACAATGTACCATTCTATGGGACACGGTACTCGTAAACAGTACTACCAGATCGGGCGAACCGATTTTTGATTTGAAATCGCTCGGTACCTGGGTAAATACTTTTGCCTTATAATCAAACTTTTTACAAATACTTTTGTACTGGCAAACCATACAATCATTTCCACCTACAATGACAACACTCATTTACATCGCTTCCCTTCTCAGGCTCCGTAAATAATACTCACACATCCTCTCTTTATTGATAATATTATTCATTACGATATATAGTATATAAAATCACGTACTGGTTGTCAATACTTGTTTTCATTTTCATAAATTTATTAAGCAATCTATCTATAATTTCCCTTATATAGGCCTAATTTTATAACATATTATGTAATAATGATAATATAATTGATAATTAATATAAATAAAAAGCGAAAGATATCGTAACAATATGTTACATATGATACCTTTCGCTTTTTTATTTCGTACTATATCATGAATCTATTTCTAATATCTTTGAAAATTAAAATCGTTTCACACCTCGTGCCGGCCCCAGGATGCGGACACTGTTCATGACGACTGCGAGTGTAGCCGTATTGTGAATCACAGCGGCCCAAAGCGGACTGATCCTTCCCAGAGCCCCCAGCAGCATAGCTGCCGAGTTGACGACAATGGTCGCCGTAAAGTTCTGATTAATGATTTTCATCGTTTTGCGGCCAATGACCAGGGCATCATACAATTTGGACGGATCTTCCGAACGGATAGTAATGGCTGCCGATTCTGCAGCGATATCCGTCTTATTGCCACCCAGGCTGACACCGATATCAGCAAATGCAAGGGCCGGCGCATCATTAATCCCATCGCCAACCATCATGACGTTCCCCCGTTTCTGAAGCTTCATGACATAATTTGCCTTGTCTTCCGGCAGGATTTCTGCATGGTAGGAATCAATATCCATATCGCGTGCTACTTCTGCAGCCACTTCTTTCGAATCGCCAGTCAGCATAACGACTTCATCGATGCCAAGACGGCGCATCTGATTCAGCGTCTTCTTCATAGCTGGCCGTACCGGATCCTGAATGGCCATGAAACCAATAAATACCCCATCACGTGCTACATAGAGAAGGCTCTTGCCAACGGTCTTTCCCATAGCTTCCGGCAGGCCCGTGACACCTTCTTCGTTCATGAAACGACGGCTGCCGACGAGAATCGTGCCGCCTTTATACGTTTCAAAGTCAGGCACGACGGCACGCATTCCCCGTGCCACAATCGTTTCCGATGTATCATGGGACGGCGTCGTCCATTTATGATTTTTGACGTATTTCTGGATGGCGACAGCCAGTGGATGAACTGAATGCATTTCCGCTGAAGCAGCCAGGAGGATCATTTCTTTTTCATCGACGCCAGGTGCCGTCTGAATCTGCTGTACCTGCGGAACCCCCATCGTAATGGTGCCGGTCTTATCGAGAACAATAGTATCGATATCAGCAAGATTTTCGATGTAGTTGCCGCCTTTGATCAGAATACCCTTGCGGGCAGCCACACCAATAGCCGCAGAGATAGCCGTAGCCGTAGAAAGCTTCAGGCCGCAGGAAAAATCAATGAACAACAGGTTCAAAACACGCTGCCAGTCTTTGGTCGCACCATAGACGATTGCCGCACCGATGAATGAAATAGGTACCAGCATATTTGCCATCTTATCGGCAAAGTTCTGTACCGGAGCACGTCTCGTCTGAGCTTCTTCTACGAGATGGATAATCTGGGCCAGGGATGTATCATTGCCAACCTTTTCTACATGAATGACCAGACTTCCCGCTTCAATGACACTGCCCGCGTAGACGAAAGAGCCCTTCTGCTTGATTGCCGGATTCGATTCGCCGGTAATGGAGGCCTGGTTTACCGCGGCATTGCCACTTACGACACGCCCGTCAACACATATCTTTTCGCCGAGGTGAACTGCGATGTGATCACCTGGTTTTAACGATTCTACGGGGACTTTCTTTTCTTTTCCCTGTTCGATAAGCCATACATCACGCTGATCCAGCCGTAACAAGCCTGAAATCTGTTTACGCGCCCGTTCTGCCGCATATTCTGTCAGCATTTCTGCTCCATTGGATAAGGCCAGAAGAGTCAGGCTGGATTCAGGTTTTCCTGCCAGAACCGATGCAACGACAGCCGTCGCCGTCAGTGTATCGGCATTGGCCTGATGCTGCTGGACGACACCGAGAACACCGTTTTTAATGAACCGGCGGGCAATGAACAGGGTAAAGAGCCGGCGGAACAAAAGAATGCTATCGTAAAATGCCGGATTGGTTTTGCACAGGATATTCATGGCAATAAATCCACCAACAGACAGGATTGCTTCCCGTTTATAGGAAGCAATATCCAAATCTTTTCGTTCTTCCCGTTTTGCACCATACGTTTTTTCAAAGCTGTACAGCAAAGGCAGAGCCGAGCGGGGATCAAACGGCCGTCTATAATACAGAGTAACCAGCCGGCCGTCAGTCGAGGCCGCTACGACACCTCGCAGCTGGCGCAGCCGCACTCCCAGCAGAGGACGGATCCGGGCAGGGATTTCTGCATGGAGCCGTAACTTGGTACACATATACATAACAATCACTTTCCTCTCAAAAGGCTGTACGCCCACCATAAGAGCTGCGGACCAGACGCCCGTTCATTCATCGCGATAGTCCGGCGCAGTCCCCGTATAATGAATATGAGGGAAACCAGCGCTTTCAAGTCAAGCAGATGACCTGTACTGTCCGATACTCCCTGATTGAACATACGGCAGACATCAGCAGCGGTATGACGGAAGTCTGATTCGACTTTCTGTTCCATCGTTTTAGCTTCGTCCAGTTCTTTCATCAGCTCTTCCCCCGGTAAGGGAACAGAAAAAACCTGTTCACTCAACACCTTTTCGACCGTATCGAGCGTTTTTTCATCCCCCAGGAGGAGGATACTGCCCGTTCGGGGATTGATTTCAACACGGCGGATGCCCGACATTTTATACAGACATTGTGCCAGGAGGCCGGCCAGGGCCTGATTGCGTACGAGGCTTCTGGCATAATAACGGCGTCGTCCCGGACTTTGGGATGCCCGGCTAAAAAACGGTAAAACAGGAACAGGCCGGGAATCTGGTATAGTGTTGTGGGCGACGCCTGAATGGCCAGAGTTACTAAAAAATTGGTGAATCGACTTACCAATAGAGGCACCAATCATGAATCCTGATACATAAGACACGTTGTTATCTCCTTTCTATGCGCTTGACGACGTATTGTTCCACTTTCGCCAATTCGTGATTTGTCCGGAGCAGGCCAGGCTGATATTTGATTAATACGGAACCGGTCACCATATTGACTTCAACCGAATCTATTTCATGATAGCTGGAAATATACGCATATACCTGCCGGCACAATCCGGCATTACCTATCAAACGCTTGCTGTAGAGCCGGATACGGCCTGGAATATAAGAAGATATTTGTACAGACCGCATAATAATATCCCATTTTGAAAATGGCAGCATATTCTGTTTACCTTTCACAAATTCTGATATCACAAGAAAAAGAGACTGTCCCAGGAGGGCGAGACAGTCTCTTTTCTTCTGATTATTTAGCCTGTGCTGCTTCCTGTGCGGCAATCATATCTTCGAGTTCTTCTTTTTGACGCTGTAATTCAGCAACAGGAACTGTAGCCGATGCTGCTGTAGCAGCCGGCTGCTGCAGAGCCAGTAGCTGCTGTTCTCTTTCGACCATCAGTTTATATCCGAAAATACCTGCCAGTACACCCACGCCTAAGCCAATCCAAAAATCCTGATTCTGAAACATACGGGACATCTCCTTTTTATCCGGCTCCGTCCTTCATCAGAAGTACGAAGCTTCTGTTGTGAAATTGATAACTTTTTACATTGACTATTATATATGAAATCGGTAATCACTGTCAATATTGTGATATTATGTTTTTAAATTTTTTGAACGCCCTTGATATACATGTATTTTATCGCCTTGTCTTCGGAGATACGTTTATGTGCCTTATTATGCATTATATAATTTTAGATTTATTTATCAATATCTTCTAGCTTGAAGGTTTTATATGAACCTTAATAAATACCTGCCCAGTTTACTGAATCCAGTTTACTGAATAATATTATTATAATAAAAATATCATCTTGACATCTGCCATCAGACAGCGTATGCTAATAGCATAAAACAAATGAAGATATGTTCATATGTTTAAATGTTAGAAATGAAGTTTATATACTATACTAATCAAAGAAGGTGCTTGAAGATGGAAAAAGTATTTATTTTAAAGGGGCTGGATTGCCCGAACTGCTCCGCTAAGATTGAAAAAGAGGTAGGCGAATTGGAAGGCATTACTTCCTCTACGGTAAATCTCATGAAACAGACTCTGACGATTACGCTGGATGAGGACCGGGCCCGTACGATAACTCCCATCATCGAATCAATCGTACATACACACGAACCTGATGTAGAGGTGCAGGAACAGTCAGAAGCATCTCCGGGCTGCAGTGAGGAGAATGAAAATACGCGAAACCGCATCATCCGCCTGGCCGCCGGCGCCATCCTGTATGCCATCATCATGGTCCTTCATTCCTTTTACTCTTTTACCGGTATGACTTACCTGGCAGGACTCATAGCCGCCTATTTTATCCTGGGCTATGACGTTCTCTGGCAGGCATTGCGCAATATCACCCATGGCCGGATTTTCGATGAACATTTCCTCATGAGCATTTCCACCATCGGAGCCTTTGGCATCGGCGAATATCCGGAAGCGGTTGCCGTCATGCTGTTCTACCAGATTGGCGAATGGTTCCAGGACCTAGCTGTAGACCGGTCCCGCCATTCCATTGCCGGGCTCATGGATATCCGCCCCGACGTTGCCCACATCAGGCAGGACGGCAAAGAAATCACCGTAGCTCCTGATACCATCGCCATCGGTTCGACGATCATCGTTCATCCGGGAGAACGGATTCCTCTGGACGGCCAGGTAACGAGTGGCAGTTCTCTCCTCGATACGAGAGCTCTTACAGGAGAATCTGTACCCCGCCGCGTTCATAGTGGAGACACTGCCCTGTCCGGATGTATTGCCAAAGATGGAGTCATCGAAATCAAAGTCAGCCGTACTTTTGGGGAATCGACGGCCAGCAAAATCATTGACCTCGTACAGAATGCTGCCAGTCGCAAAGCGCCAACGGAACGGTTCATTACCCGGTTCTGCCGGTATTACACGCCGTTCGTCGTTTTCAGTGCGCTGCTCCTCGGTCTGGTCCCTCCCCTCTTCTTCGGTGGTCTCTGGGCCGACTGGCTGATCCGTTCCTTTATATTCCTCGTCATTTCCTGCCCCTGCGCCTTAGTCATCTCTATTCCTCTCACCTTTTTCAGTGGCATTGGTGCGGCTTCCCGCAAGGGCATTCTGGTCAAAGGCAGCAATTATCTGGAAGCCCTGACCCAGCTCGGTACGGTTGTTTTCGATAAGACTGGCACACTCACCAAAGGCGTATTCCGCGTCACGGCAATCGATTCCACTGACAATTTTTCCAAAGACACGGTCCTTCATCTTGCAGCACTGGCGGAATCTCAATCCCGCCATCCCATTGCCCAGTCTATCCGCCAGGCCTGGAAAAATCCGATTGATACGACGACTTTATCAGATTATCAGGAATTATCCGGTCTGGGAATCTGCGTCGTCTACAGAGGAAAAAAAATTCTGGCCGGCAATGAAACGCTGCTCCATCAAAAGCACATTACGTTTACTCCCAGTCCGGCAGCTGGAACCAAAGTGTACATCGCCTATGGCGGATCGTACGCCGGATGTCTGCATATCACCGACGAAATCAAAGAAGACAGCCGGCAGGCTATCCAGGGACTCAAAGATGCCGGCGTCTCCCAGACGGTTATGCTTACAGGAGATGCAGAAGACATTGGCCGGACCGTTTCCCAAAAACTGGGACTGGATACCTATTATGCCCAACTGCTGCCACAAGATAAAGTAGATCGGCTGGAAGAGCTGGATGCCCACAAGCAGATTGGAAAGAAATTAGCCTTTGTCGGCGACGGCATCAATGATGCGCCCGTACTTGCCAGAGCGGATGTAGGCATTGCCATGGGCGGTCTCGGATCCGACGCAGCTATTGAAGCGGCCGATGTCGTCCTCATGACCGATGAACCCTCCAAGCTGGTGACAGCTATCCGCGTAGCAAGAGCAACTAAAGGCATTGCCTGGCAGAATATCGTCCTGGCACTGGGCATCAAGGGATTGCTCCTCATTCTGGGCGCGCTGGGTATGGCCACTATGTGGGAAGCCGTATTTGGCGACGTAGGCGTCATGATTCTGGCAGTACTCAATTCCATGAGAGCCCTGCGGGCATAAATAACACATTGAAGCACAAAATACGGAGCTGGATCCTGACGAGTTCGTTTCAGGAGCCAGCTCCGTATTAATACGTACAGCTACAGGCCGGCAGACAGCCGGCCTGTAATCGTTTATCCGGCAGGGAACCCTTTGCGGCGGGCGTGGGATGCCGCATAGCGGATATAAGGTCGAAGCGGTTCCGATGCCGCTCCTTTTTCCGGATCATACACGATCAGCAGAGAACCGGTCCGGGAATTCATGTCCAGATGACCAATTTGACGAAAGGCTTCTAATGTTTCCCACAAAACCTTCTTGTATCCTTCCTGTCCTTTTAGTTCCCGGATATACAGGCGTATGCGTCCCGGTATGTAAAAAACGACTTCTCCATGTCCGGGAAAGGGGTTTCTTACACAGGGCAGTCTGTCCAATACATCTGGCCGCGGCAACACCGGTTTTCTGACCGGCAGAACCGGTTTACAGGCCCATGCCCCAAGCATCGCTTTCCGGTTCTGAAATGCGTGAATTAGTGAAAGACCTGTCAGTGCCATACCAAAGGCAATATGTGCCTGTTTGGATCCGGCAACAAGGGATCCAATCGTACCGGCAAGAGAAATGGTCAGAGGCAGTCCCAATGATATCCGTTTCATCGTATCCCTCCTTGCTGGCCTTTATGCCAGCTAGCAAAATAACCGGTGCAGCCAGGCTGACACCGGTTATATAGACTAAAATATTACTGCTGCGCTTCCTGTGCGGCAATCATGTCTTCCAAAGCTTCTTTCTGACGCTGCAGTTCTTCCAGGGACGGTGTACCAGCGGCTGCCGGTGCCGGCTGCTGCAGGGCAAGAAGCTGCTGCTGTCTCTGCTGCATGAGCTTATACCCAAAGATACCTGCTACGACGCCAATACCTAAGCCAATCCAAAAATTCGTATTTTGAAACATAAAAATCCTCTCCTAACTACAGATACAACATATAAAAATAACAGGAATACACAAATCCCCTTATCTTCTTTATTATAGTCACGCAAGTAAATGAATGTCAATAACAAAATACGTCTTATTTTTTCATAAATCTTTTTGTTGTTGTTTTATATATTTATTAATTTATATATTTAAATATTTATTATAGCGGATTTTTATAGTTAAATTTGCATAATTATCATTTGTTGTTGAATAGTATACACAGTGTAAAAATATATTTTATGTTAAATTAAATAAATGATTATCATAAACATTTATTTAATGCAGTAGACAGACGCTCCGATCTCTGCGTATAATCTGCCTCTAGTTTATGGATATATATATCAAAATAAAGCCCGCATCTGATTGATTTATATGTTTGTTTGTGATAATTAATATCGTAAAATTATTTTTTTTGCGGCTTTAATCCACATTATATCATGTTATTTTGATATTTTGTCTCAAATAACTATTGACATCGGTTATCATAATTGGTATAGTAACTATGGCAGAAAAATACAGGAAGGAGGACTGACATGAACATCGATCATTTACTTGTCACATACTGCGCGCCGACACTGGCCCGTCTGAAAATGGGTGCACTGCTCTGTCTTCACCGGGAAGGTACGGCGGAAGAATATGAAACTATCATCACACAGTATAACCGGCAATATAATAGTAAAGGGCTATATTTCCGTATACTCTATCAGTGCCCTCAGCGGACGCTGTTATACATTTTTCGTCCAGAAATGGTAGAAGCCTATACACGGAAACCTTATATTGCCCGATTTCTCCAATCATTTGGATATCATCCGTACAGCAGCATATCTCAACTTTTAGATCATCTCTCCCAGCGCTTCCAGGAAGACGGCTGTTTTCCACACGAATCAGGAATATTCCTGGGGTACCCTCTCGCCGATGTGTTGGGGTTCATTACAAACAAAGGCAATCATGCCAAGCTGTGCGGTGAATGGAAAGTATATGGCGATGTTCGTCAGGCCGCCGCCTTATTTCATGCCTATACGTGCTGCCGCAAAGATTATATGGACCGCTTTGCCATCGGCACGACATTAGAAAAGCTCATCGTAGCATAAGGAGGACTCAATTATGGTAGAAATCGCATATTGGAGTGGTACAGGAAACACAGAAGCTATGGCACAGGAAATCGCCGCCGCTGTTAAAGCCGCCGGTGCTGATGTAGAAAGTGTCCTGATGGAAGATACGACCCCCGATGCTGTCGCCCAGCATGACGTCATTCTCCTGGGGTGCCCTGCTATGGGTTCAGAAGAATTGGAAGACAGTGTGGTCGAACCATTTTTTACGGCCATCGCTCCTAAATTAAATGGTAAAAAAGTAGGCCTCTTCGGTTCTTATGGCTGGGGAACCGGCGAATGGATGGACACATGGAAACAGCGCGCCCAGGACGCCGGCGCTGTCGTATTTGGTACGGCTATCGTCAATGAAACACCCGATAATTCAGAAGAATGCGCTGCTCTCGGCAAAGCAGCAGCCGCTCAATAACAAGATTCACCGGGCCGACTCCTTTTTTTCTCATATAGAAACGGGACTGACACAGAATACGATTCTGCATCAGTCCCGTTTTTATCAGCGCAAGAAAAGGTCTTTGACTTCTATATCGGGATGATGATACTGGTCTTCCCGGGAAATAGCGTGTCCATGAACCAGGATACCTCCCGATGGACACCAATGGGCACAGGCCATGCACGATACACACTGATCACCTGCACGGGCTTTCCCATTCTTTATAGTGATATTATGCATAGGGCAAAGACGCTCACATATCCCGCACCCGGTACAGGCCTCTATATCCACGCTTATGGCAAAGCGCCGTTTTCCCATGTGCCGGACAAGCTGCATGGCCATAAGCGATCCCGTCAGAGAGCGCTTTACTTCGTCCGTATTGACCGTTCTGGCCCGTACGGCTGTAGCAATAGATACTAATTTTTTCCGGGCTGTTTCAAGACGGCTCAAATCATACGTCACGCCCTTTTTCCATGTAGCTGTACTATTGGCAATCATAGGCACTGCCCGCCCATACGACAGGTGGCAGCGTTTCCGTTCCAGAATTTCCTGCAGATTGTACAAGGCATTGCCGGGTGTACTGCCACAAGTAGCTACCGCATAAAAATAGGTCGAAGGTGCAAACCGTGTATATTCTGCAAATTCCCGTACGGGATCAGGCAGATCACCAAAATAAACGGGAAATACGAAACCGATGACTTTATCCTGAATTCCCCTGCACGTGCCACAGTGAGCCGTCAGATCTACCACATGAACAGCCGTATCCCCCGTCTCTCTGGCCAAAAACCGCGCAGCGCTCAACGAATTACCTGTGCCGGAAAAATAAAGTATCATTTTCCTTCACCTCATTACATTTGATTTTGTCACGTTCTGTTTTAGTGTTACTTTTTCTTAACTATAGTATCACTATAACACATATGAATACAAAATTCCATATATTTTAATACATATGGTCATGTAATCGTGGTGATTACCATGATTTTTTTATTTTTCTGCTCCGTTTTTCATGCGGCGGCAGGGTCCGGATACGCAGCTTCATTGCTGATGGATTATCGTATTGACAATATCCCTGATTTCCGGCAACCGCTCCCGCAGCCGTTCCAGGACGGCGTCGGTTTCATTGCAACCTACCCCCAATAGTTCCAGTGCCGTACGCAGACAGATTTCGCTGTACCGGCCGGCATCGACGGAAGTGGAAAAGCCGAACTGGATGACATAACTCCGCATAGCCCCCTTAATCAGGAGGGACCGGAGAAATACGTCCTCGCGGGAAAGAGTCAGGCTGTCACCGAAAATCTGTATGGTCATTTCCGTCAGATGATTCGTTATTTTTTCAAAAATGACCGGTGAGGTATAGCCTTCATAATACGTTTCCCGTACCAGTTCATTCATGCGTACTGCTTCAAATTCGACCTGACACAGGGCCGCGTAACGGAAAGCTGACGATTCATCATGAAAATGCTCACCAATGAGATAATTACATTGGCAGAACAAAGATAATACAAGAGACTGAAAAATATCTTCCTTATTCTTAAAAAAATAATAAATACTGCCCGTCAATACGCCTGACTCTTCAACAATCTGACGGATGGTCGTCTTCTTATATCCCTGATGGACAAATAAGTCCTTTGCCGTCGCCAGGATGCGCTGCCGCACGCCACTCATATTCTCTTTATTTTTTTTCGTCATTCTCACCGCCTTGAACGTGTTCAATATTACAAATATAGTGTAAAATGAAACAGGAAAGTTGTCAAGAAAAAAACCGCACAAAAAAATGTGCGGTTTAAATCTGCAATTTGTATCCAGCATGCAATTAACGTTTGCTGAACTGGGAAGCTTTACGAGCTTTCTTAAGACCATATTTACGGCGTTCTTTTTCACGCGGATCACGTGTAAGAAGACCAGCCTTTTTGAGGGGTTGACGGAAATCAGCATCGACTTCGAGAAGTGCGCGGCTGATACCGTGACGGATAGCGCCAGCCTGACCGGACGGGCCACCACCCTTAACGTCAGCGATGACATCATACTGTTCGGTAACACCGGTCAGTACGAGAGGCTGCTTAATAACGAGTTCCAGCGTTTTACGGCCAAAATATTCGGTCAATCCTTTTTTGTTTACTGTGATATTACCCTGACCCGGAACCAGACGAACTCTGGCAACGGAGGTTTTTCTACGGCCAGTGCCGTAGTACTGTGCTACTGCCATGAAATCTTCCTCCCGGTTATATTAACGAATGTTCAACTTTAATTCTTCTGGCTGCTGTGCCTGATGCGGATGTTCAGCACCAGCATATACGTTCAGTTTGCGATACATCTGTTCGCCCAGCTTGTTCTTCGGCAGCATGCCGCGAACAGCCATTTCAACAACGCGTTCCGGACGTTTTTCAAGCATGTGGCCTGCCTGTGTAAACGAAGAACCACCGGGATAGCCGGAATGACGGAAATACGTCTTCTGAATGAGTTTTTTACCTGTGAGTTTTACTTTTGCTGCGTTTACAACGATTACATAATCGCCTGTATCTACATGCGGGGTAAATGTCGGTTTATGTTTTCCCCGAAGAACTTTTGCGACTTCGGCAGCAAGACGACCTAATGTCTGACCTTCAGCGTCAACAACATACCATTTACGTTCAATGTTGCTGGCGTTGGCCATAAATGTAGTTTTCATGCTGTATAATCCTCCCTGAATAACTATCTTAAGCCTAAGCTTTAGGATCTTTTTCTCCGGGGCTGGTGGAGTCCAAGTGAAAAGCTTACCTATATATATTACCCGTCCCGGCAGTCTTTGTCAAGCTATTTTTCTGACAATTTCTATTTGACAATCTGGTATAAGCATGTTAGAATGAGCCCATCAACTTGATAGTGTTGCTAAGACGAGAAGAGTATGCAGCAGGGACTGTCACAGAGAGCTCCTGTCCGGTGCAATGGAGCACAGAAAGCGCTGCAGAAGATGGACTCTGAGCAGGCGTGCCGAATAGTCAGGCCGTCCGGTTGTACCCGTTATCGTACTATGGTATTGAGGGCCTTAGGGCCTGCGTACCTGAAGAGGCTGTTTTCGTGAGGAAACAGTGAAATTGGGTGGTATCACGGTGCTTCCGTCCCTTACTGGGGCGGAAGCTTTTTTTGCGTAGTGCCGGCAACCGTCAAGTAACTACAACGTACATCAAAAGAAAAGAGGAATCGTATCATGCCAATCAAAATCATTGACGGATTATCAGCAAAAGAAAAATTACACGAAGAAGGAATCGCCACTATCGACCGCCGCAAGGCACTACACCAGGACATCCGTCCCCTGCGCATCCTGATTCTGAACCTCATGCCGCTCAAAAAAATTACAGAACTCCAGTATCTCCGCCTCCTCGGCGACTCGCCCCTGCAGATAGAAGTCGATTTCTGTCACACGGTTACCCATATCAGCAGCAATACTGATGCATCCTACCTCGATGCCAACTATCGCACGTACGACGAAATCAAAGACACCTACTATGACGGATTCATTATCACCGGCGCTCCCGTAGAAACACTGCCTTTTGAAGAAGTAGATTATTGGCCGGAATTAGTAAAATACCTGGACTGGTCCCGTGCCCATGTCTACTCTACTCTGTCGTTCTGCTGGGGTGCCCAAGCTGCACTGTATCACTTCTACCATATCAAAAAGCAGCTCCTGCCCCAGAAGCTGTTCGGCATTTATGAATATCAGCTTACACTTCGCCACCATCCTCTGCTGCGTGGATTCGATGACCGTTATTTTATTCCCCAGTCACGTCATACGGCTATCGATGATGTCGCCGTCTACAATACACCAGAACTGGAAATCCTTTCACGCAATGCCAAAAACGGCATCAATATCATCGGCACGCCGGACAACCGCCAGTTCTTTATTCTCGGCCATTTCGAATATGACCGGGATACACTGGCCAAGGAATATACACGCGACAAGAATAAAGGCCTTCCCATCGCTCCGCCGGCCAATTATTATCCCAATAATGATGACCGCAAGACGCCGGCCTTTACCTGGTGCAGCTATGCCCATATCTTCTATCATAACTGGCTCAACCTGGTCTACCAGGAAACACCGTATATACCGGAAGAAATCGGCCATGTCGCCTGCGCTCACTAACAACTAAAATGGACTGTAACGAAAACGGGCGATATTCCCATTACGTTACAGTCCATTTTTTATCAGTGGAATCGTTTCCTATTGTCCGTTATTTCGTACCAAAAATACGGTCACCGGCATCGCCCAGACCGGGAAGGATGTAGCAGTTTTCGTTCAGGCGGTCATCGAGTGCCGCTGCATAAATCTTTACATCGGGATGTTCACGGTTCAGGCACTGTACCCCTTCAGGAGCTGCGACCAGGCAGATGAACTTGATATTCTTGATTCCCCGCTGCTTGAGCAGCGTAATAGCCGCCGAAGCACTGCCGCCTGTAGCAAGCATGGGATCGACGATAATGAAATCACGGCCTTCGATATCAGGCATCTTGCAATAATATTCGACCGGCTTCTTCGTTTCCGGATCGCGGTACAGTCCGATATGACCTACCTTTGCCATTGGCATGAGATTAAGCATGCCCTGAACCATTCCCAGGCCGGCGCGCAGGATAGGGACAATGACCAGCTTCTTGCCGCTGATCTGCTTGCCCGTCATTTCCTGCAGCGGCGTTTCAATTTCTATGTCTTCCAGGGGAAGGTCTCTGGTGATTTCATAGGCCATGAGCATGGTAATTTCTTCCAGCAATTCCCGGAAATCTTTGGAATCTGTTTCTTTTTTCCGCATCAGCGTCACTTTGTGCTGAATCAGCGGGTGATTTAATACTTCGATCTGCATGTGGTATATTCCTTTCTTTATGACATATAGCTGCCTTGCGGCTTATTTATCCATTTCCTTAATCATGTTGACACGGACTTCATGACGGCCGCCATCAAAGCCCGTAGAAAGGAAAATGCGGACGATTTCTCTGGCAAGGCCCGGACCGATGACCCGGCCGCCCATAGTGAGAATATTGGCATCATTGTGGCGGCGGCAGTATTCGGCAGAGAACATATCGTGGCACAAAGCAGCCCGGATGCCATGGACCTTGTTGGCAGCAATACCGATACCAATACCGGTACCGCAGACGAGGATACCTCTGTCAAATGTACCATCGGCAACGGCTTCAGCTACCTTTTTGGCAATGACCGGATAGTCACACCGTTCCGGCGTATGTGTACCATAATCAGTGTAGGCAATTCCCTGTTCGTCCAAGTATTGTTTGATGTTTTCCTTCAAATCGAAACCACCGTGGTCTGCACCAATTACTAATTTCATAGACTATTTCCTCCTGTACATAAACAAAATAAACACCGATGCGACAGACACCTTTGCTTTTCTTATTTATTATACTCTGACAGGACAGAAAAATAAAGCGTTCTTCCTTAAACGGAACGGACATCTCCGCCGGCAGATTTCTTCATGCGGTTCATAATAGCCATTCCCAGGCCTTCTTCATCGGTACCTTCAGCCAGGATATGATCTACATGGACACTGTCAAAGAACAAAAGGCCCGTATACAGCTGGGCTGCCAGGGCTGCCTTGTCATCATGGTCTCCCCAGATGTACATGGCATCTTTGGGAAATGCTTCAGCCGTCTGCCGGCTCACCAAAAAACCGACTTTCTTTCCTTCGGCCGTAAGTCCCAGCGCCTGTTGTTCCATAGCCTGCCGTACGTGTTCTACAGAGCCTACGTAAACCGTTACCGGAGCTGACGGCGCATAATGGCGGTACTTCATCCCTGGTGCCTTAGGTACGCCTTTCCCTGTAATGATGTGACGGTCTACATCGACCTTTCCTTTTCCCACGACTTCTTCCAGCATCGGCAGGGTCACTCCGCCGGGACGAAGAATTGTAACCGTATCATCATCGTGGCATTCGACAATAGTCGATTCGACACCGATATGACAGGGACCTCCATCGATGATCATATCGACCCGTCCATCCATATCGTGGGCGACTTCTTCGGCTGTCGTCGGGCTGGGCCGGCCCGACCGGTTGGCGCTGGGAGCCGCGACAGGTACACCGGCCGCCTTGAGGAACGCATGGGCAATATCATGGTCCGGGCAACGTAAAGCGACGGTATCCAGTCCTCCCGTGGCGGCATCGGGCACACAGGATTTACGTGGGAAGATAATGGTGAGAGGCCCCGGCCAGAACGCATCGAGCAGCTTCTGAGCCGTCGGCGAAACGTACGCGGCAACCTCATGAGCTGCCTCCTGGTCCGGAACGGTCAGGATGAGCGGGTTGTCGCTGGGACGCCCTTTGGCGGCGTAAATACTGCGGCAACAGTCGGCATTGAGGCCATTTGCTCCGATACCATAGACCGTTTCTGTCGGGAATACGACGATACCGCCATCCCGGATGATGCGGCCAGCTTCTTCCAATATATCCTTGTCTTTTTCTACGTCCGTTATGCGGACTATTTTTGTCTGTTTCACACTGATCTACTCTTTTCGCTGGAATACGACGACCCGTTCGATGCCGCCGTAATCCTTTACTATTTTTTGTAATACGAAATGACCTGACGCCGTAAGAATCGAGGCAACATCCCGGCTCTGTCCGGCCCCACATTCGACGGCACAAAACCCGTCTACTTTCACATACGGCACGGCATCCCGGGCTATACGGCGGTAATAGTCAAGCCCGTCTTTGCCTCCAAACAAGGCCTGCCGGGGATCATGGCGCACCTCCGGCTGCAAATGGTTCATATCATCTGCCGTCAGATAAGGGGGATTGGATACGACCCAGTCATAGACAGACGGCGGTACCGATGCAAACAGATCGCTTACCTGCCAGCTTACCCTGTCTGAAAGCCCCAGCCGTTCCCCATTTTTCCGGGCAACAGCCAGCGCCTTTTCTGAAATATCGACACCCAGCCCCTGGCACTGCGGCCTTTCGTGGAGCAGACTCAACAAGATGGCCCCGCTTCCCGTGCCTATGTCGAGGATCCGTGCCTCCGCTTCCGGTTCCAGCTGCTCCCATACGGTTTCGACGAGCATTTCTGTTTCCGGGCGGGGAATCAGCACGTTTTCATTGACCAGGAAATCCAGACCCATAAAAGACCTTTCTCCCAAAATATGTGCCACAGACAACCGGTCAGCCCGTTTTTTGACCAATTCCCGGTACGTGGCCAGTTCTTCTGTTGTCATCGGTTCATCATAGTGGGCATAGAGATAAATCCGTTCCTTCTTCAATACGTGAGAAAGGAGGATTTCCGCATCCAGCCGTGGCGAATCAATGCCCTTCGATGCAAAAAACTGCGTCGTCCAGGTGAGAAGTGCCCCTATGGTCCACAACTTACTCATTTTCTGATTCTTCTTTCATCAGTTCTGCCCGGTGCGCTTCCGCCAAAGCCTGAATGAATTCATCCAGGTCTCCGTTGAGGACGTTTTCCAGCTTGTACAACGTCAGATTGATGCGGTGATCCGTTACCCGCCCCTGCGGGAAATTATATGTCCGGATCCGTTCGCTCCGGTCGCCCGTACCGACCTGGCTGCGCCGTGCTTCCGTCACTTCTGCATCGGCTTCCTGCTGGGCTTTGTCCAACAGGCGCGCCTTCAGTACGCGCATGGCCTTGGCCCGGTTTTCCAGCTGGGACCGTTCGTCCTGGCATTCGACAACAATTCCCGTCGGCATATGGGTCATGCGGACAGCCGAACTCGTCTTATTGACGTGCTGACCGCCGGCCCCGCTGGATCGGAAATAATCGACGCGGACATCATCCATATTCAGATCGACTTCCACATCTTCCGCTTCCGGCAGTACGGCTACCGTAGCGGTAGACGTATGAATGCGGCCGCCGGCTTCCGTAACAGGTACACGCTGCACACGGTGTACACCTGATTCGTATTTCAGTTTGCCATATACGCCATGGCCTTCAACGGAAAAAATAACTTCTTTGAAACCGCCCAGTTCAGGAGCATTGGAACTGATGATACTCGCCTTCCAGCCAGGCTGTTTTTCGATGTATTTCATATACATGCGGAACAAATCTCCCGCAAACAGGGCTGCTTCGTCACCGCCGGCTCCGCCACGGATTTCCATGATGACGTTTTTATCGTCCCGCGGGTCTTTAGGCAGCATGAGGACATGCAGCTCTTCTTCCAGTCCGGCCTGCTTCTTTTCCAAATCCGCTACTTCCTCTTTGGCCATGGCGATGATTTCGGCATCACTTTCCGGATCTTTCAATAATTCCCGGTCGTCCCGGATTTGTTCCGTCACCTGTTTGTACTGACGGTATGCCTCTACTATCGGGGACAGCGACGCATGTTCCCGTGTCAGCTTCTGCCATTCTTCCTGGCGGGCAATGACCGACGGGTCACTGATGCGTTGTTCCAGATCCATAAATTTATTTTCAACAGCCTGCACTTTATCAATAAACACGTAAATTCCTCTCTTTCGTTACCACATCCCGGAGTTACGCCGATTCGACACGGGATGCATCCTCATTTCCGGGTTTTACTGGCGTAATCGTTACGGTGGCAGTTTCACCATCCGGCGTTTCCGTATGATCTTCCGGCTTGGCAGCATTCATCGCTTCAATAGCCACTTCAATCTGATCCGCATGAGGTTCCCGCGTCGTCAGATACTGGAGATACAGGCCCGGCTTAAAAATTGCCTGGACAAGCGGATTTTCCGTCCGCGCGGCTATGCGGATCATTTCATAACTGATACCAGCCACGACAGGCATTAAAAGAATCCGTGATACCACCCGTTCGGCCAGATTCGGCCACCCCAGGAAGGCAAAGACAAAAATAGAGACGACCATGACGATGAGCAGAAAATTAGTACCGCAGCGCGGATGAAGACGGCTGTGTTTTTTGACATTATCAACGGTCAGTTCTTCTCCTGCTTCGTAGGTCCAGATAGTTTTATGTTCAGCGCCGTGATATTCATAGACACGGCGGATATCGCTCGTAAGGGAAATGCCCCATATATACAATAAGAAGATAAGCAGCCGTAATACGCCTTCCACAATGTTCAGGCGGACGGCGCTGTCCATGACACCCGGTATGAATTTGGCGCCATACGTCGGAATGAGGAGAAAAATGACAATGGCCAATACAATCGAAAAAGCCATCGTTGCCATCATCTGCGGGCGGGACAGTTCCTCTTCTTCTTCGCCGGCAGCCTGGGCAGAATAGGACAGGCATTTCATGCCATATACCAGAGATTCATACAAGGCAATCGTACCGCGCAGCAGGGGTTTCTTCAAAATCGGGTACCGTTCACACAATGAATGTACTTCATCTTTTTTGACCGTAATCTGGCCGGACGGCGTCCGCACTGCCGTAGCAATATATTTCGGCCCCCGCATCATGACCCCCTCTATGACAGCCTGGCCTCCTACATACGTAGTGGGTTTATTCAAAAGGCACACCCCATTTCCACACAAACAAATAGAGCAGAGCATTTCTGCTCTGCTGCACACTTGTACTGCTTATTTACTAGCTTTTTTACCATAACGTTTATTGAACTGTTCGATACGGCCACGAGCCTGCTGGGCACGCTGCTGGCCCGTAAAGAACGGATGGCATTTAGAGCAAATTTCAACACGCAGTTCCGGTTTAGTTGAACCTGTTTCGAATGTATTACCACAAGCACACGTTACTTTGGCGTTGCTGTAGTATTTCGGATGAATTCCTTCTTTCAAAATTTACACCTCTTCTCATCTATCATACAAAACCTATGCTAGACTAGTTTAGCATAAAGGCCCGGGAAATGCAAGGGAAAATATCCGTTATTCCCATAGAATTATTCTGCATCCTCCGGTTTCAAAAGGGGAAGCGGTGCCAGATAAATGATATCTTCCCGTTTTGCCGCATCCCCTTCGGCCAGGATAGCCGCCTGTCCGGCAATATGAGCCCCGGCTTTTTCAGCCAGCGCCTTCAGAGCTTTCATCGATCCGCCCGTGCTGATGACATCATCGACGAGGAGGACCTTTTTACCGCGCATGAGCGCCACGTCAGCAGCCGAAAGGTACAGGCGCTGTTTGCCTGCTGTCGTTATGGATTCATCTTCTACCCAGATGGGATCATCCATATATGCTTTAACCGATTTCCGGGCCACGACATATTGTTTCATGCCGCTCAGACGCGCCATTTCATGGGCCAGGGGAATTCCCTTTGTTTCGGCAGTCATGATGACGTCTGTATCGGCAGGCATTTTTTTAACCAGTTCCCTTGCCGTAGCCGATACGATATCTACATCTCCCAGGATAACAAAACCGGCAATAGCCAGGTCGTCATTTAATTTGATGATGGGAAGCTGCCGTGTACAGCCGGCTACGTGCAATTCATAATAGTTCTTTGCCATATTACACACCTCATTTTTAGAGTTCTTATATTTTCATTATACCCTTTCTTCATTCTGGTGGCCAGAGCGATTCCGCCAGATTACCCGTTCACTGTAAATCGGACGGTGCATCGCTGCGGATGAAACCATTGGAACAGCGCATATCGTACAATGCTTCAATAAAGCTGTCCATATAAGGCAGGAACTGCTGCCGGTGAATCATATGGAGCACCTCGTCGCAGGCAGCATAGCGGGCAGCCCGGACTTCTGCATCCTGCAGGTGCAGGGACGACAAGGGAACATCGGCTATGACGACATAAATATCGTCAAACCCGTGATGGAACCGGAGCCGCATGAGCGGTGCCTGCCCGGTAAGATCAACAGGAAGTCCTATCTCCTCGCGCACCTCCCTCATGGCCGCTGCCTGGCTCGATTCACCACTGTGTACATGCCCAGCAACAGTCAGATCCCAGCATCCATCCAGCGGATCTCCCGGCTTCCGCCGCTGCTGGATGAGAAGACGCCCGGCATGATCGAAAATACAGACGTGGACAATGAGGAAGTATTCCCCGTCAGACAGTGTATCTTCCTGGCTGCGGTCGATAGTCCTTCCCGTAGACACGCCACGGTAGTCATAAATATCCAGACGTTCCATTTTATCCCTTCTCTTCTTTCAAAAATTGCCGTAACAGGCGGCGCAGTAATACCGACGGTTTTTCATCCGCTTCTTCACAATAGCGCTGCAGAGACTGCCAATCCGCATCGTCGAGATACGTATCGACTTTATGCCGCTTCTGCTTTGTTTCCTCTATCCGTGTCCTGCGCCTGAGGCGGGGTGGTTCTTCAGGAAAGAAATCCTGTATTTTCCGCCGTTTTGGTATTTCCTCAAACTCCATAAGCTGTTCCTCCCAGCGTTTCTAATGTATTTAATACGACCTTTACCCGTTCATATTCCTCGTCGAGGCGGCATATGTCTTCATGGCCGGTTTCATAATCGGCTTCCAGTTTCTCACCACTGCGGATATTGGATTCCTTTTCCTCTTCCAGACAATCTTCCAGAACGACGACATACTCACAAAGCTCATCACAGATATCGAGTATCCGGTTGCAATAGCCCTTATAGTCTTTCTGCAGGTCATACCAGTCCTCTTCCAGACGGTCTTCCCAGTCTTCCAGCTCTTCCCGGTGCTGTTCCAGATGATGACCGCGGCGGCTGAAATCAAAGACAGGCTTGCGCCCCCACAGGCCGGAATGTTCGTACTCTTCTTCGTCCTTCATGAACTGCCGGCGTTCCCGGGACAGGTCTGCCCGTTCCGTAAAGTAAGACCGGCATCGTTCCCGCCAGTCCAGCCAGAAAGATTCGGCTTTTTGTGCTGACTCTTCATATCCGGCCAAGGTATGGGCAAAGCTGACAGCGTCATCCAGTTTGGCAAACACGGGCTGCCACGTCGTAAAATTACGGATACCCTTCAGGAGGCGCTGGTAAAAATCCTCCGTTTCCGTCATATCATCCAGGGGCACATACTTCCTGCCGGCCCAGTCGCGGTCATATTCATTTTCCCTGTCCCGGACATACGACACAGCCTCTTTAAGGGCCTTTCGGACACTGTCCAGAGCGAGATTGCGCTTTTCTATTTTCTTCCGGGTACTCTCATGGTTTTCAAAATACGAGGCTTTCGCCTGCCGGGCTGTCCGTACCATATACAGATGACGTTCTATACTGTCACAAATAATAGGAATCTGCGTATAAATAAAGCTAATCTTATCGGCTTCAGCCAACGACCCTCCATAAGACAAATTCCATAAGGATTTCGCATCAGCCTCAAAGTGGGGAGACACTACCAATTCAGACGCACTGTTCCGTAATACCGTCAGCAGGCGGTCGTATTCAGGCAGGCCATCGGCCGGTTCAGCCGTATACGCCCGTATGTCATCCAGAACATGATCTGTATCCGGACGTGCCTTCTGGGTTAAACCGGTCTTTACTTTTCCTA
>NZ_DGRS01000035.1:0-3394 GCF_002391155.1 Megasphaera sp. UBA4382
TCGGTATCGGTCCGGGAAATCCGGAATATCTGACAGACCGGGCCCGTTCTGCTATTGCAGCCTGCCCGGTCCTGGTGGGAGACCGGCGCATGGTGGAGCCGTATGCGGCAGCGGGCAAACGACTCGTATATACGTATAAAAAAGATGAAATATATGAGCTGGCCCTGTCTCTCCTTCCGGACGGCGGCCCTATGGCTGTCCTCGTATCGGGCGACGTCGGGTTTTACAGTCTGGCGTCTCTCATCCGGGACTTGCCGGACTGTCATATCGTCCGCATACCCGGCATCAGCAGTCTGGTGTATTTCGCCGCTCTCCTGCAGACGAACTGGCATGATACCTATATTGTCAGCCGCCATGGCCGCCGCGATTCCCTGACAGAAGCCGTGCGCCATCATGGGAAGGTATTCTGCCTTACCGGTGGCAGTGACACGCCGGCCGCCTTGTGCCGCATGCTCTGTCATGCTGGTCTGGGACAGGCCCGGGTTGCCGTGGGATACCGACTGTCTTATGAAGATGAACACGTAGCCAGGGGCACGGCAGAAGAACTGGCCGGGCTGAAGGAAGAGGGCTCGCTGGCCGTCATGATGATCTGGAACGATAAGGCCCGGCCCTGGCAGCGTCCGGTCCACGGCCTTCCCGACGAGTCTTTTATCCGCGGCAAGGCGCCTATGACCAAGCAGGAAATCCGCAGTATTGCCCTGTCCCGTCTGGCGCCGTTTCCCCAGGCCGTTATTTATGATATCGGAGCCGGCACCGGTTCCTGTACGGTGGAACTGGCACTGCTGGCACCGGCGGGGGAAATCTTTGCCTTTGAAATCGATGAAGAAGCCCTGTCTGTCCTTACAGCCAATATAGACCGGTTTGCCTTGTCCAACGTGACCGTCGTTCCCGGGAATGCCGCCCGGACACTGCCCAGTGTGGCAGCTGCGCCGGAATATGCCTTTATTGGCGGGACGAAGGGGAATATACCGGCTATACTGGATGAAATATACCGCAAGAACCGGGCCTGCCGCATCGTCATGACGGCTATCACTGTAGAAACACTGGCGGCGGTCACGGCGTATTATGCAGGCCGACCGGACTATACGCTGGATATCACCCAGGTCATGACGGCCCGGTCCCGTCGTGTAGGCAGCAGCCATATGATGATGGCCCAGAATCCCGTGTATATTATGACAGCCGCCTATGATCCCGTCCCGGGCGGAGAAAGGAGTTCGTCATGCCTATAACGGACCTGCCACGACTCATGGTTGCCGCTGCCAGCAGTGGCAGTGGCAAGACGACCGTCGTCTGTACACTCCTGGAACTGCTGCGCCGGCGTTCCTGTCAGGCCGCCGCCTTTAAAAGTGGTCCCGATTATATCGACCCCATGTTCCATAGGCGCGTACTGGATACGCCGTCGTATAATCTCGATCTGTTCCTCCTGGGACGGAACGAACCGGGCCGGGATACGGCCTGCCGCATTCTCGGGCGGCATGGCAGACAAAAGGAGATTGCCATACTGGAAGGAGCCATGGGGTATTACGACGGCATCGGTATGGGCAGTGAAGCCAGTGCCTATGAACTGGCTTCTGCGACGGGAACGCCGGTCGTACTCGTCGTCGATGGCCGGGGCAGTGCCCTGACACTGGCGGCGGTTCTCAAGGGGATGGCGGCATTCCGCAAAGACAGCCGGATTGCCGGTTTCATAGTCAACCGGGTAAAACCTATGGTGTATGCCCGTTACCGCCGTGCCTGGGAAGGGGAATCGGGACTCCGGTCGCTGGGGTATCTGCCGGAAATGCCGGACTGTACCTTTTCCAGCCGTCATCTGGGATTGGTGACGGCTTCTGAAATCGCCGATTTACAGGATATACTGCGGAAATTAGGGGATGCAGGAAGAATGAGCCTGGATTGGAGTGCTATGATGGGACTGGCCCGGACGGCGCCGCCCCTTTCCTGGAAAGAACCGGACATGGCGGCTCCGGCTGATACGGTGCGTCTGGCCATCGCACGGGATGAGGCGTTCTGTTTCTACTATGAAGACAGTCTGGATACCTTACGGTCGTACGGGGCGGAGCTGATTTTCTTCAGTCCGCTCCACGATGGAAGCCTGCCCGATTGTGACGGCCTCTATCTGGGTGGCGGCTATCCGGAGCTGTATGCACAGAATCTGAGCCGCAATGGGAGCATGTCCGCATCAATCCGGCAGGCCATCAGGCAGGGCATGCCCTGTCTGGCCGAATGCGGGGGATTCATGTATCTCCATGACTATTACCGCTGCCAGGACGGGCAGCTGCTTCCCTGGGCTGGCGTCATTTCCGGCGAAACCTATATGACAGGCGGCCTGCGCCATTTTGGCTATGTGACCCTGGAAGCCCGGACCGACACCTTGCTGCTGCCCCGCGGTAAAACCCTGACGGCCCATGAATTTCACTATTCCGGTAGTACGGCTTCCGGTTCGTCCTGTACTGCTTATAAGGCCGGGAGCAGCCGCCAGTGGCAGGCTATTGTGGCCAGTGGGCGGCTATTTGCCGGGTATCCCCACATTCATTTCAGCGGCTGTCCGGACTGTGCATCCCGCTTTATCGGGGCCTGCCGCCAATTCAGAAAGGAACGAATGCGATGAAAGTAGAACACATCCTGCCGGCTGATATCGAACGGCGCAGTATGGAAATCATAGAAGAGGAACTGGGGGACATCATCCTGCCTCCCGATGAAAAAGCCATCATCAAGCGCGTCGTCCATACGACGGCCGATTTTGACTATGTACGGAACCTGCGCTTCAGTCCCGGCGCCGTCCGGCGCGGACTGGAAGCTCTGAAGCGTGGCTGTACGATCGTCACCGATACGAATATGGCCTGTATGGGCATCAGTGCGCCGGGACTGAACAAACTGGGAGCTGGCAAAGTATGTTACATGGCCGACAGTGATGTGGCACAGGCTGCCAGGGAGCAGGGGACGACGCGGGCTCAGGCATCGATGGATAAAGCGGCAAAACTTACTGGTCCCCTGATCATCGCCGTCGGCAATGCGCCTACGGCCTTATTGCGCCTGAAAGAACTCATAGAATCCGGACGGATCAATCCGGACCTGATCATTGCCGTGCCCGTAGGATTCGTCAACGTCGTCTATGCCAAAGAAGAAATCATGAAAGCCGGCGTCCCGTACATCACAGCCCTGGGACGCAAAGGCGGCAGCAACGTCGCCGCGGCTATCTGCAATGCCCTGATTTATACACTGACGCGCCAGTCCTGATACGCTGGCAGAAAAGAGGGGATTTTATGAATTGGAAAGTCGTTCTGGCTATTCTGACCTGCAACATCCTCTTTATGTCATTCAGCTATACGATGCTCATTCCCTTCCTGCCGATCTATCTCACGGACGAATTGGGCGTTCTGCCGGGAGATGTCCA
>NZ_DGRS01000035.1:3511-8735 GCF_002391155.1 Megasphaera sp. UBA4382
ATCTGGGGAAAGCTGGCTGATGCCCACGGAAAAAAGCCTATGGCTATCCGGTCCTGTCTGTTTTTGTCGCTCAGCTATTTCTGCGGCGGCCTGGTCACCTCACCGGAACAGCTGACACTCATGCGGCTCCTCCAGGGGTTTGCCTACGGATTGTGGCCTATGGATCTGGCCATTATGACACTCTATGCTCCCGAAGACAAGCTTGGGTTCTGCCTGGGGACCATGCAGGGAGTCATGACGGCTGGCAGTGTCCTGGGACCGCTGTTTGGGGGCATCCTGTCCGATTTGTTCGGCATGCGCTTTTCTTTCTTTATCGCCGCCTTTTTCCTCTTTATAAACGGCCTCATGTTCATTTTCCTCATCAAGGAGCCGCCCGATCCGGAAAAGGACGAAGCCGGAAAGACGCGCCACCTGTCCCAGCTGGACGTATTGCGCCAGCCCCTCCTGCGCAATATGCTGGTATGCGGAGCACTGATCCAGATGGTCATTTTCATCCTCCAGCCCGTCCTGTCTACGTATATCACCAGTCTGGCCGGTGATATTCCCAATCTGGCCCTTACGACAGGATTCGTCATTTCCCTGTCCGGTGTTTCCGGTGCCATCGCCGCGCCCCTGTGGGGAAAGGCAGGGCAGAAGAAAGGCTTTATCCGCATCCTCACCGTATCAATTTTTGTCACCGCTATGGGAGAAGCCCTGCAGGGCCTTCCCAATACGCTGGCAGCCTTTTCCGTGACTCAGTTCACTATCGGTCTCTGCTTTTCCGGCATCAATCCGGCTCTCAACGCCATCATGGCCCAGCATACGCCGCCAGACTTCAAAGGACGTATTTACGGTCTGCTGTTTACGGCCCAGCAGCTCGGATCCATGGCCGGCCCTCTTCTGGGAGGAGCTCTTGCGACCTGGTGGGGCATGAAATCTATCTTCTTCGTTATGTCGGCTATCCTCTTGGCGGCCAGTTTCTGGCTCTACCGCACCTATCACAACGAGGACCCGAAACCGGTGTGGTTCTGAGTGGTTTTTAAAGGAAATGAGCCTTCCGGATAAAAAAAGACTGCCTTCATCAGATTCCCGTCGCCGTGTTTCCTGGGTAATGGTCTGAATCCGATTCAAGGCAGTCTTTTCTGCGCTGGTATGTCTTTATATATTAAAATACGATTTTGACCCGTTCGTCGATGGGCAGTTTTTCAATCGGTCCCGGCTGGCTCAGAGGCTGGCCGAAGGGCATCTGGGCAATGAGCTGCCACGAGGCCGGTACGTCGAATTCACTGGCCAGGGCTTCGTCGATGAGCGGGTTGTAGTGCTGCAGGTTGGCAGCCAGGCCCATATTGGCAAAGAGTGTCCACAGGGCATACTGCATCATGCCGTTGGCCTGCTGGGCCCATGTGGGGAAGTTGGCGGCATACAGGGGGAACTGTTCCTGCAGCTTTTTCACGACATCCGTATCGTCATAATAGAGGATGGTGCCGTGAGCGGCGGCAAAGGAATCGATTTTCTTTTCCGTATTGGCAAATGCTTCGGCCGGTACGACCGCCCGGAGGGTGTCTTTGGTTATCTGCCATATTTTGTCATGAGCACTGCCGTAGGCAATGATAATGCGGCCGGACTGCATATTGAAAGCCGACGGGACTTCCCGGACGACCGCTTCGATGCGGGCCGTGATTTCTTCCTGGGGCAGGGTGACATCCTTTCCCAATGTATAATTCGTACGACGTTTGGCGAACATCTGCTGTACTGTTTTTTCCATGGTATCACCTCATCATGAATATGTAATAAATAACGATTATTTATTATGTATAAAGTATACCAAAAATATCCACATAAGGCAAGCTATAATTGCAATGCCTGAATAAAACTTTCTCCCAAACTGGACAGGTATCGTCCTTTGGGCCAGATGGCGGCAATGCGCGTGCGCAGGGACGGTTCGTCGATAATTTTCACGCTCAGGTTATCGTGGGCTGCCAGATGTACGGCAGAAGCGGGCGTAACGGCGATGCCCAGACCGGCGTTGGCCCAGAGGATGGTCGTACGGGCATCGTCGTTGCGGCAGAAAAATACGGGATTCATATCCTGGCTGGTGCAGATATCCTGAAGGAGCTGGTTGAAGCGCCGGTAGATGATGAGCGGTTTCTGATTGAGTTCCCGGAGGGTAATATGAGTCCGGTCGGGACACCAGTCCAGTTCCCGGGGCAGTGCGGCCACCATCGGTTCTTCGTTGAGTATTTTACAATGGAAAGATCCGGCCTTGAACGGCGTGCGGACAATGCCGATTTCAACCAGGCCCTTGTGCAGCATATCGATGACCTCAAAGGTATTGCCATCATAAATTTCGAAATGGACGCTTTCATGCTTCTGATGAAAATCGCGCATGGCCGAACTGAGGATGACACTGCCTGAGCTCGATACGGTACCGATGTGCAGCGTTCCTTTGAGTCCCTGCCTGAAATCGCGGATTTCCCGCCTGGCCGAATCGCTGAGATTCAGGATCTGCCGGGCCCGTTCATAGAGCAGTTTTCCCGCTTCCGTCAGTTCCATGTGACGGTGCTCCCGGATAAACAAATCTACTTCCAGCTCTTTTTCCAGTAACTGTATCTGCTGGGATAGTGGCGGCTGTGCCATATGAAGCTGCCGGGCCGCTGCCGTGATCTGTCCTTCCTCGACGACGGCGACGAAATACCGGAGTTGTCGTAAATCCATGGATACCCCTTCCTTACTATATGAAAAATATATATTTGCTAAATTAAAATTATATTTTTAATATAGCACGAATGCTGGTATAATTCCAGATAGAAACGAGGAAACAATTGCACCTGTCTGATAAAGGAGGAACTACCGATGGAAGAAGAAACCACATTGGAACATCCCCGCCGGGATGCCCATTTTTTCTGGGTCTTATTTAAATCCACATTTATTATTAGTGCCTTTACCGTTGGTGGCGGCTATGTCATCGTGCCCCTTCTCAAGGCCAAATACGTCGATGAATACCACTGGATCAGCGACAAAGAAACGCTGGATATGGTCGCCATTGCCCAGTCCATGCCCGGTGTCATTGCCTGTAACAGTGCCATCATCCTGGGATACCGCATGGCCGGTATCGCCGGTACACTGACCGCCCTCATTGCGACGGTGCTGCCGCCGCTCATTACCTTGACCATTATTTCTTACTGCTATGATTTCTTTATCCAGAGCCAGATAGTCAAGATGATCCTGCGGGGCATGCAGTGCGGTGCTACAGCCCTCATGGTCAATGTAGGCATCAATCTGCTGATGAAGCAGTGCAAAAAAAAGCTCGTCCTGCCGCTGGTCATCATTGCCGCTACGTTCATTGCCAATGTCGTCTTCGACGTGAACCTCATGTATCTGGTCCTCATCGATGGCATCATCGGGCTGTTATGTATGCGTGATGCCAGGTATGATTAAAAGGGGGGAGATAGATCATGATTTACTGGCAATTATTCTGGGAATTCTGCAAAGTCGGCATTTTCTGTGTCGGCGGCGGTTATGCTTCCATGCCGCTCATCCAGGCATCGGTGGTCGATACCTTCCACTGGCTGTCTATGAGTGAATTTGTCGATATATTCACCATTTCACAAATGACACCCGGCCCGATTGGCATCAATGCGGCTACCTTTGCCGGGACGAAAATCGCCGGTCTCGGCGGTGCTGTCTGTGCGACGGCCGGATTTGTCGCTCCGTCCCTGATTCTGGGAATCATCCTGGCCCGGGTGTTCTTCAAATACGGCAATATCGGTCCCATCCGCGGCGTATTGAACGGATTGCGCCCGGCTGTCGTCGGACTGATCTGTGCAGCCAGCCTCAGCTTTGTCTGGCTCGCCGTGTGGAGCACTGAATCGGTGCCGGAAGACTTTGGGGCTTTCAGTCCGGCTGCCATCCTCGTCCTCATCCTGGCGCTGATGGCTATCCGCCGTAAAATCGGCGTCATCAAAGTCCTCATCGGATCGGGCGTCCTGGGCCTCGTACTGGGACTCATGGGCATCCTGCCTGTATAAGAAAGGAGACTGTTATGCATCTGGGAACACAAGAACTTATCCTGATTTTACTCATTGTCGTCGTCCTCTTTGGAGGCAAAAAAGTTGCCGGTTTGGGAAAGGCGCTGGGAACGAGCCTGCGGGAGTTCCGGGCAGAAGTCCGGAAAGACGATGACTCATCGTCAGAACAGACCGATACGTCACAGACGAAACCGGAAGAATCATCGGATGTATCATCGAAAGAAAACGATGAAACGTCTCACCGGCCGTCTACGTAATATCGATACCAATCCAACCCTATATCACAGGAAAAGCCTGACTGCCTTATCCTTCGGCAGACCGGGCTTTTCTGCTTGAAAAATAAAGGATATACTTGATAGAAATGTAATGATTTTTAATATATATTGTCTCATATGTAAACAATTTAACCTAATCCGCCAGAAGTCCTCCACCTCTCAGGTGGGGGATGAAGGCGGGTATGGCGAATTTACGTAAGTAATTGAGCCATACCATTGCTCTGTAGATGGTTCTGTAGATAGTTCTGTAGTATAATCAGTCGTATATGAGAAAGGATTGATTATACTATGAAATTGGATAGCAATAACCATTCAGTATTCTTACTCTATTAGCATCTTGTTTTGGTGGTAAAGTATCGCCGCAAAGTATTCTCTATACAGAACTATTAAAATTCATCAATGCTTATAAAAGTGCCAGCTCTAGGCTGATCAAAAAAGATTTTCCAGAGGTTAGGCGTAAATTGTGAATACATAGAACATCAAGGCAGGTGAGATTATAGTGAATAAGGCATACCGATACAGGCTCTATCCAACGGCTGAACAAAAAATTATGTTTGCCAAGACTTTCGGCTGTGTCCGATTCATCTATAACAAGATGCTTGGAGACCGCCTTGATTACTATAAGGAAACCGGTAAGAAACTGAACAATACTCCCGCACAGTATAAGGAAGATTTTCCTTGGCTGAAAGAAGTGGACAGCCTTGCTCTTGCCAATGCACAGATGAACCTGAGCAAAGCATACAATAACTTTTTTAGAAATCGAAAGCATTTTGGCAAGCCACGCTTCAAATCGAAAAAGACAGGTCATGCTTCGTATTCTACGAACAATCAGAAAGGATCTGTCCGATTAGAAGGAAATAAGGTTAAATTGCCTAAAGTTGGTTGGGTAAAATTATGTCTGCATCGTCCCCTGATGAAAAACAGCACGATAAAGACCGTTAC
>NZ_DGRS01000020.1:0-7838 GCF_002391155.1 Megasphaera sp. UBA4382
GAATATCGTAGTTTCGGCAGAGGGGGCTTTATATCATCTGAGTTCCAATTTCTGAGTCCGAGGACGTAGCATGCCGGACTGGCTCCAACCTTGCAAACAAGCTTCATCACCACATGTAAAAACGGACTCATAGTAAGACTCTGGATGGAAGTAAGAACCCTTCCACCGCTATAGCGGTCCCCCTTCCCTTATCAGGGACGGCAAAGACACTCTGTCCGTCAAACCAGCCTACCACCTGCGGGCCTTCCGGCTTCGATGAATGACCTGCAACGAACGAACTACGGCCTTTCCCACTATCCCTTTTCCCAACGAAAAAAAGACCACTCTTTCGAGTGGCCTTTTTGATTCCGCACCGTAAGGATTAGAATACGAATACGAAGTTTGCACGAGTCATTTCTTCCGGATCAGTTGCATCGTTTTTAGCTTCGGAAGCGAATGTCTGCATTACGGAGAACATAGCATTCTTAGCGAATGTGTAGTCGATACCTACACCCCAAGATTTGACATTGTCCATATCGGAGAATCTCCACATGTTAGTGGAACCGCCGAGGAATGCATTCTGATCAGCATTGAGGTATTCAACCCAGGCATCCCAGGATTTCGGAGCTGCGAAGGAAGCTGTACCGTACTGGAGTTTGCCATACCATACTTCCGGATCATCAGCTTTGGAATCGTTAGCATTAATCTTTTCATAGTTACCAGTCAGATTCCACTTCTGGCCGAAGTTGAAGCTTGCGAAAGCGCCCCAGAGATCGTCAGCAAAGGAAGCATGTTTGTCTTTGTTAGCACCAAAGAAATCGTTGTAGTAAACACCTACAGAAGAACCAGCAAGACGGCCGCCGCCGAAGAAGCCTTCTAATTCGCCATAACCGGTCTTAACGCCAAGGATACCTTCGCCACCATTAGCATAGGATTCCTGATCGTGTAAAGTATCTTTATCAGTTGACTTGAAGGTACCAGCGCCTTCTTTGAATTTACCATAGCCAGCGATAGCTTTGAACTTATCGTTTTTGTACTGCAACTGAGCGCCATCGAAAGCATCACCGAACTGGTAGCCAACTTTGTCACCGAGGACATAAGTATAACGGCCTACCAAGAGATCCCAGTTGTTGCCGCCGAAGTTGTAATCGACGTTAGCGAGATCCGTATAAGTCTTGTTATCATCATCACTTGCAGCGCCAGATTTACCAAAGCTATAAGAATTGGAGCTGATGCCATAAGTTACCTTTGTACGGTCGTTAACCTGGGCATTAGCGCGGAGACGAACACGATAATCCCAAGAATTATCATTTTCTCTCTTAGCGTTGTCGTCCTGATAACGATAACGGATACGAGCATCACCAGTGAGTTTTACGTTACCAACTTTGTTTTCGAGGTTGGATACGCGAACGCCGAGGCTGTTCAGTTCGTCAGCATATTCGTCAGCCAGTTTGTTGATGAGGGCACGCTGTTCAACGGAAGCTTTGTCCATGTGAGCCATAGCTTTAGCCGTCATTTCAGCTGCTTCATAACGGGTGATGTTGCGGTCGCCCTGGAAGTAGGTGCCGTCTACGCCCTGGATAATGCCAGCGTCAGCGAGTTCTACTACGGATTTATAGGCCCAGGAATCGGTCGGTACATCAACGAACGGGTTAGCTGCGAAAGCGCAAGTAGCGCCAACAGCCATGGTTGCAACTAAAGCTGCTAAAACTTTTGTTTTCATGTGAATTACCCCTTTTCTAAAAATAAGTTTTACCACTCATTACGGTCGAGCATTGTACTTATTTCCACAAGGGGTTCATTGGCGAGTTGTCCTAGTTTCCTCTCTTTTACTACCCTGGTTTCTATAAGTTTGTCTGCTCTCAATCTCAGTCACTGCCTGGGAACATTCCCACCTGCGACCTTGATGACATTATACCCCAAGATTGATTTTTTGTCAAAATGGCGTAAAGAATGTGTCAACCATGGGCTTTACAGGCATTTTACAGGGTAAATGTAAACCTTGCAGTTAAAAATTTATTAAATTTTATCTCAATCATTCTTAAATTTGTATCGGATTTGTAACAAAAACAGGCGGTAAAATAAACTGTTAAAAAATCGCTCTCCGTCCCATCGTTATGCCCTTCACAAGCCATAGCAAAAACCACTTTTTTCACATACTTTGCCAGCGGGAACTATTGCTTATGCCAATTTTGCATAGATATAAATCTACATCATATTGATTTGAAGTTAAACGTATAAATTAGGACCCACGGCCAGTGACTTATTTTCCCTGCCTCGCCAGCGTGACCATCATCTACTGCGTCGTCGTCGGTCAACGTAGCCCCGCTATGCCTCCCTCCATCCTCCTTGCATATGACGGCCCCGCTGACGATTCAGGATGGAAACCGTCACCGGTCGTGGGTCCTGTATTGCTGATTTTAGGGGTAAAAAAAACAAGCCGCGCACCATTTGGCACACAGCTTGTTCACTATTTCTTTTAGAAGAAGAAGTTGATTTCTACGTCGGTAAATTCATCGGGATCATCAGAACCATGTTTGGCTTCTGTTGCGAAGGTCTGGGCAGCTGTGAGGACTACGTTTTTAGCCAGTGTGTAGTCGATGCCTACGCCCCACGATTTCACGTTATCGAGAACACTGTCATCGCGCCAGGAGTTGGTTGCACCGCCGAGGAGAGCTCCTCTGTCGGAGTTGATGTATTCAACCCAGGCATCCCATGTGCCGCGGGTTTCGCTGTCGGCACTGCCATAAGTCAGTTTGCCAATCCATACTTCGGGATTATCGGTCACGTCATTACTGATTTTTTCATAGTTAGCAAATGCATTCCATTTACCGAGATTCAGGCTGGCATAAGCTCCCCAGAGGTCATCGGCTTTAAAGCCTTTGGCGCCGCCACTGAAATCATTGTAATATACGCCAACAGCCGAACCAGCTGCGCGGCCACCGCCAAAGAAGCCTTCTAATTCGCCATAGCCTGTCTTGACGCCGAGGAGGCCATTACCTTCCACTTCTGCATCAGGATCATCAGCAGCATAGCCTTCTTTAAATTTGCCATAGCCGGCAGTCGCTGCGAAGTGATCACTGGTGTATTTCAATTCGGCACGATCAAATACGTCGCCATACTGGAATCCGTAGGCATTGTCACCGCCGAGAATATACGTATCGGTACGGCCGACGCTGAGATTCCAGTGGTCACCGCCAAAATTGTAATCTACTTTGGCATCATCAGTGAAAGTATCGCCATTGTCGTCATCGGCGCCCGATGCTGCACCATTATCGCCAAAATTCAGGTCGCCTGTGCTGATGCCATAGGTTACGGTTGTACGGTCATTGACCTGGGCATTGGCCCGGACGCGGACACGATAATCCCAGGAATGATCGTTACGATAATCATCATTGCCATTCTGATGCTGGAAACGGATACGCGCATCACCGGTAAGTTTGACATTGCCTACTCTCTTTTCCAGATTGGATACGCGAACGCCGAGGCTGTTCAGTTCATCAGCATATTCATCAGCCAGTTTATTGATAAGGGCACGCTGTTCAACGGAAGCTTTGTCCATGTGAGCCATCGCTTTAGCCGTCATTTCAGCTGCTTCATAACGGGTGATGTTGCGGTCGCCCTGGAAATAGGAGCCGTCTACCCCCTGGATAATGCCAGCGTCGGCGAGTTCTACTACGGATTTATAAGCCCAGGAATCGGTCGGTACATCAACAAACGGATTCGCTGCGAAAGCGCAGGTAGCACCGACAGCCATAGTAGCAGCGAGAGTTGAAATGATTTTCTTTTTCATTTGATAGCCTCTTTTCTGATAGAAATATGTATCTGACAAGAAGCAACTTATTGACAAAAAGTTCAATGGCGAGTGTTCCTAGTTTCCTCTCATTTACTATTTTTAGCAATAAATTAACATTCTCATCTATTTTACGTGCAAAAAAGCACGTACTAAATATATACATAGTATACTATCAGACAAGGTTTTATGTCAATGCAATTGATTTATATTATCATAATTAAATGTATGAATATATTGTAATGCCGGACCCCCGCCCGGGGACGGTTCTCATCCTGAATCGTCCCCGGTCGGGGGTCCTATTTTGCTAATCTTTGGGGTATGAAAAGCAGCCGATTCGACAAACCGGCTTTTTCTGCAAACTACAAACTTACCACTGCAAACTATCCTTTCAGTATCTGCATGAATCCTTCAGGTCCGGGCAGGCGATGCAGTAGGCGCCAGGGAGTGTGTTCTGCCAGCTGGTCGTAGGTATAGCGTCCGGTAGCTACGGAGATGGTTTTTGCTCCGATGGCTTTGCCGCACTGGATATCGTAGGGGGTGTCGCCGATGACGTACATGGTACCGATAGTGTCACCCCAGGCTTTTTTCGCCAGTTCCCAGGCGTGGCGGGCCATGTCGTCGCGATAGTAGAATTGACAGGCAAATCCTGAATGGTCAAAGTCAAAGTACTGGGTCAGGTCGAAGAAATCAAGTTTCAGTCTAGCGCCATAGATGCTGTTTCCCGTGAGCAGACATTGATGGTATCCTTCGGCTTTAGCCAGATATGGCAGGAGTTCCCGGGCTGGCGGAATGACTTCACCTTTCATTTTTTTCAGCCATTTCATCAGTTTCTGTTCGTAATTCCGGCAGAAGTGATTGACTTCTTCATCGGTAGGCATGACGCCTCTGGCCTGATAGAGCAACTGCTGGCAGATGTAATTATCCGTCCGGCCGCCGGCAGCGATTTTCGGCACGGCCTGGTCGTCACCCTGCAATTCGTGAAATACTTCCTGAATGGCATGCATGCCGGCCATTCCCGTATTGACCAGTGTCCCATCTATATCCCAATATAATATATCCATAATTCTCCCCCCTATACGAAAAGGAGCCGGGCAGCAGCACGCAACGACAGCCGCCGTTGTATGCCGCATACCCAGCCCCCTCAGCCAGTATTATTTCATGCCCTTATTATTTGGAAACGAGTTCTTTCGTATCGCGGGCAATCATGATTTCTTCGTTTGTCGGGATGACATAAAGTTTTACCGTAGAATCATCGGTGCTAATCATAGCATCTTTGCCGCGGACGTTATTGCGGGTCGGGCAAAGTTTGGCACCCAGGTATTCCAGGCCCTGGCAGATAGCTGCACGATCTTCGATACCATTTTCGCCAACGCCGGCTGTAAAGGTGATGACATCGACGCCACCCATAGCAGCAGCCAGTGCGCCAATCAGTTTGCGTACCTGATAATGGAACATATCGAGAGCGAGTTTAGCCCGTTCGTTGCCTTCTTTAGCAGCTTCGCCGAGATCGCGGAAGTCGCTGGAAACGCCGGAAATGCCGAGTACGCCTGATTTCTTATTCATGAGCGTATCCATTTCTTTCGTGGACAGGCCTTTCTGTTCCATGACCGTCGTAACGATAGCAGGGTCGATATCGCCGCAGCGCGTGCCCATGAGGCAGCCGGCGAGCGGTGTGAAGCCCATAGTCGTGTCTACGCATTTGCCATATTTGATGGCAGCCAGGGAAGAACCGTTGCCAAGGTGGCAGTTGATGATGCGGAGTTTTTCAACGGGAACACCCATGACTTTGGCAATCTGGCCGGCTACATAGCGATGGCTCGTGCCATGGAAGCCGTAGCGGCGGATGCCATTTTCTTTATAGAGTTCATACGGAAGGCCATACATGAAGGCTTCCGGCGGCATGGTCTGATGGAATGCTGTATCGAAAACAGCGACCTGCGGTACGCCCGGCATGATAGCTTTGCAGGCGTTGATGCCGATGATGTTCGGCGGATTGTGAAGGGGTGCATAGGCGGAGCATTTTTCCAGGGCTTTCATGACTTCATCGTCAATTACCGTGGAGCTGGCAAAGGCTTCGCCGCCATGGACAACACGGTGACCTACCGCGTCAATGGCATCCATGGATTTGATAACGCCGCATTCGGCATCGGTCAGAATATCGAGAACGAGCTTTACAGCGACTTTATGATCCGGAATAGACTGCTGGATTTCCTTTTTCTGGCCATTCCATTTGTGAGTCAGCTGGGAATCGGGAAGACCGATTTTTTCTACCAACCCTTTTGCCATGACTTCTTCATTGTCCATGTTTACCAACTGGTATTTCAAGGACGAGCTGCCGCAGTTTACAACCAATACGATCATGCAATTTACCCTCTTTCATGTTTACGAAATTATTTTATCTGGCCAAATACATGGTCTATTACTTCTTTGCCCACCGGGTCGGCCGGATTGTACAAGTAGGTAATATCCCATATCTGACCATTATCTTCAAAGAAGAGACTCTGCCCCACCATCTGAACGGCATGGCCCTGCACATTCAGATTGAACGTACAGTGGACTTCTGTCGCCGGCCTGTCGAGGACAGTCGTTTCAGAGACCTTCGTTTGCAGATCTGTATAATGCGTCTGTTCCAGTAAGGAAATAGGTTTTTCGGCCCACTGCTGTATGGTGATTTCACTGGCGGGACGCGATTCGGCAGCCATCCACCAATGGGAATCGTTGGCGCCATATAATACGGTTCCATCATTATTCTGGGATTTCCCCATTTCCATAGGAGTCATGAGGTATACTTCGGAATTACCGCTTTTCAACTGTGTATAGCCAAAGCTATATTCTTCCAGAATCGATGCATTGCTGCAGCCAGTCATGAGTATTGTCGAAGCCGCAAGCACCGTTACCAGGAACTTTCTCATTCGTTTCATGCTATCACCTATTATACTTTCTCACAGACTGGTTTCATTATAACATATTCTCCATAAGAGAAAAAGGATAATTTGTCAATCTGCCGGGCAAATCGACTGTTTCCTTTCTTTTTATTCATATATATATTATGATTAATGTATTGAAGAAGAAATAGCATAATACATAGGATATGTATGTCCGAGGAGTATGGTATGAAGCGTATTGCCGTTATTGCAGAATTTAATCCCTTTCATACAGGCCACGCCTGGCTGCTGTCCCAGGTACGGCAGCAGGCCGGTCCCCAGTCGCTGATTGTGGTCATCATGAGCGGTTCTTTTGTCCAGCGGGGCGAACCGGCATTATTCGATAAGTGGCATCGTGCCGCCTGGGCTGTTGAAGGCGGGGCCGATCTGGTCTTTGAACTGCCAGCGGTCTATAGTCTGTCCAGTGCCGACGGATTCGCCCTGGGAGGCGTATGGCTGGCGTCCCGGCTGGGATGCAGCCATCTGGCCTGTGGCGTCGAACGGGGCACGGCAGACGATTTTTACGCTCTGGCCCGGGCTGCACAGGATATCCGGCCCTGCCGGGGCAGGGAAACGGCCGGACGCCGGCAGACTATAGCCCTGGCTGCCCGGATTCGGGAACAAACGGCCTTACTTCTGGATCAGCCCAATGCCCTGCTGGCGGCATCCTACGCCAAAGCCATCGTGCAACAGGACCTGTCCCTGCAGTTCTGGCCAATCCTGCGTCAGGGCAACCATCACGACCCGTCGCTGGCCCATTCCTTTGCCAGCGCCTCTGCCCTGCGTCAGGATATAATCCAGACAGGCCGCTGCCAGCATCTTCACCGCTATCTGACACCACAAGCCCGGGGAGATATGGCCGCGCTCCTCTCACAGGGAGCATACACCGATTATGACCGCTATGGCGATTTCATTCTCTTCCAGAACAGGCTGCTGACACCAGAAAAGCTCCGCCAGCTCCCGGCCTTTAACGAAGGGCTGGAGAACCGCTGGCACCGCTGTATGCAGGAGTCCGTCACGTACAAAGAGGCACTGGCTGCCATCAAGACCCGCCGCTATGCCTACAGCCGTCTATGCCGCATGGGAGCTTATACGCTCCTTTCACCCAGCCGCAGTCTCATGGACCAGTCATACCAGCT
>NZ_DGRS01000039.1:0-32113 GCF_002391155.1 Megasphaera sp. UBA4382
GATGCGGCATATCATATGCTTCGACGTACCCAGGATGAGAAGCCGCGGCGGCTGGATCGTAAAGAGTGCCTTGCGGACGGCTTCAGCATGGGCCGGGTCGAGGAAAATAGCCCGGCGCACGGCCTGCATGCGGTTCGTTTCCTCCTTGGCAGACTGGCCGGCGACGATGCGGTTCTGATAAATGAGCAGGCCGTCATCGATGATACAGTCGATATTCCTTTCGTGCGCCACGACCAGGGCATGATAACTCTTCCCTGTCCCGCTGGCACCGATAAAGCCGGTAATATGCATCATTCCTCATCCTTTCTTTCTGCCTGCCATGACATAGACTGCCATGCCGCTTCCCGGTCTTATGGCCGATAGGCCAGCAGCCCGTGCACGTACGATTCATCTACGGCATAGGACCCGACCGTTTCCGGGAACCGGCCCGGTACGCCATGGAAATCGGAACCGCCGCTCACCAGCCAGTGATGCTCCCGGGCGATGCGCAGGAATTCGTCACAGCGGCCGCGGTTATTGGGGTGATAGACTTCCAGCCCGTCAAAGGGAAAGGCCAGGACCCGGGACAAGGTCCGCTTCAACAGTCCCGGATGGGCCAGGAAAGCCAGCCCTCCTGCCGTATGGATCAGGTCGATACAGGCATCGACGGTCAGGCGGTGATACGGCACGTAGGCCGGGCCGCCGCGGTACAGTATCGTATCGAATACGGATTTCACATCGGGGAAATACCCTTTGGCGACGAGCATGCGGGCAATATGCGGCCGGCCTACGGTCCCGCCTTTGGCCAGCATCCCTTCTATCTGGCCGCGGTCGATGTCATAGCCGAGGGATACACACCGGTCGGCGATCTCCAGAGCCCGGTTCAGACGGCGCTGTTTGAATTGCCGGCAATACTCCGTCAGCTCTTTCTGATCCGGCCGGATATAGTAGCCCAGGACATGGACATCTTCCCCATCATAATCACTGCTCATTTCAATGGCCGGGATGACCCGTATGCCCGGTGCAAAAGAATGACCGGAGTAAGCAGCCACCGTATCGTGGTCGGAAATGGCCATGACCGAAAGGCCGGCCTCTGCTGCCATCTTCGTCAGCTGTTCCGGCGTATACAGGCCGTCAGAACAGGTCGTATGCATATGCAGATCTACATTCATGACGACTGGCCCCCTTTGAGCCATTCCAGGACCGTCTTGATGCCCGTCCCGGTCGCGCCCATATAGCCCAGATCATCTTTCTTTTCCAGGAATGCCGTCCCGGCGATATCGAAATGGATCCACGGCGTCCCTTCCCGGATGAACTGACGGATAAACAGGCCGGCCGTAATGGCTCCGGCTTCGGGACCGCCGACGTTCTTCAAATCGGCAATATCGCTCTGGAGCTGCTTTTCATATTCCCGGTCCGCCGGGAACTGCCATACCTTTTCATGGACCCGTTCCGCCATAGTGAAAATGCGGTTCATCCATTCCTGGTCGTTGCCGATCATGCCGCTGCGCACCGTACCGAGAGCCGTCACACAGGCTCCCGTCAACGTAGCGAAATCGATGATCCGCGTCGCCCCTTTATCCTGGGCATAGGCTACGGCATCGGCCAGGACCAGCCGGCCTTCGGCATCGGTATTCTTGACTTCCACGGTCTTGCCATTGTACATGGTAATGACATCATCGACGCGGTAGGACATGCCCGACGGGATATTTTCCGCCAGAGGCATGACGGCCAGCACATTGACGGGATACTTGAGGAGCATCAGCGCCCGGATGACGCCCAGGACCGCTGCGGCTCCTGCCATATCGTTTTTCATGAACTCCAGATTGGCGTGGGACTTGAGAGACAGGCCGCCGCTGTCATAGAGAATTCCCTTTCCGACCAGCCCCAGCACATCCTTACTGTCCGGATCGCCCTGGTACAGAACCGACACCAGCTGCGGCGGATTCATACTGCCCTTGCCGACCGCTACGATGCCGCCCATATGGCGCTTTTCCAGATTCCACTTGTTGAGCGATTCGACGTGGATATTTTCGCCCTTGCACAACTCCTGTACCGAATCGGCAAACTTCCGCGGCGTCAGGTCATTAGACGGCATATTCGTCAGATCCCGGGCCAGATAAATCCCTTCATAAACCGACGAATACACATAGCAGAGCGTATTCAATTCCTTAATCTGCAGGCTCGCCGTGATGAGATTGATATTCTTGACCAGATTGGGCGACGCCTGGGTCTTGTACTGGATAAATTCATAATTCTGGTACAACAGTCCGTCGATGAGCGATGGAATATCCATTTCCAGCGTATCGATCAAAAGAGCCAGCTCCCGGACCTTCTCCTTCCGCGCAGCCTGCAAAATCTGGCGGCCCACCCGGAAATCCTCATACGTCGCATACTGTACCGGTTTATTGTCCAGCCCTACCAGGAGATACGTATGTACCTTGCTGCCACTGGCACAATGATACACATAAAGCGAAGTATAATCCAATATATCAGGCCGCTCCTCAACAAATACCTTCAGGGCCTTTACATCCTCCTTGGGTACCCGCTGCAGGGCTTTCATCTTCTTATCGACGCCAATGACCAGCATGTCAAAGCTGCCGTTGCCGTTGCAAGTAATCATCTGTGTCCCCTCACTTCCAAACTCTTTTCATACAATTTTAGTATATCAGAAAAGACTAAAATTGTCTCTTATTTTAATAAGTTCTATAGAAAGCCCGGCAACACGAACCCAACCAGCCACCGGGCCCCTGGCTGGTGACATTGCGGGAACGGCTCCGTTCCGGTGCGGTCATCATGGACCGTGACGGATGGCGTGCGTACCTGTTGCGTCCGGCGCGCTGTTTTGTCTGAGCAAAGCGAGTTTCAACGCGCCAGCAACGGGCACGCACGGCAAGGGCCGTGGAGCTTCCGAACCTGACAGGGCCCCGGTGGCAGGCAGGCTCTTATCCAGCAGCTACAACTCAGCAGGCCTCGTCTGCATTTGTACTGGCAGGGCCCGATAGAACATGATAGAATAGAGAGAAACGAAAAAAACGAAAAGAATCGATAGGAGCCTGAACATGAATCTAGACGGTATTACCCTGCATAGCATCACAAACGAACTCATCTCCCTCCTTCAGGGAGGTGCCATATCCAAAATTTACCAGCTCGACGCCCGGTCCCTGTATTTCCGCGTCTTCAACGACAAAGGCATCCACCACCTGGTCATCACCCTCGACGACGCACCGCGCCTCTATATATCCCAGACCATGCCGCCGACGCCGGACACCCCGACAGGACTGTGCATGTTCCTGCGCAAATACTATGAAAACGGCCGCATCGCCTCCATCAGCCAGCTCCACCTGGACCGCCTCATCGACATCGACGTCGATGTCCTGGACATCTCCGGCCGCCTGGTGACCCGCAAAATCCACGTCGAACTCATGGGCAAATACAGCAACGTCATCTTTACGGAAAACGGCATCATCATCGAAGCCCTCATCAAGACCGGCAAAGGAAAAAACGCCGTCCGCACCATTGCCCCCAAAGAACCGTACGAATTCCCGCCCAATTTCCAGCGCATGGACCCTTTCGCCTTTACGCCGGCCGAACTCCGGGAAATGCTCGACATGGAAAGCAGCGAACCCCTGTACCAGTGGATGCTCAAACGCTTCAACGGCATGAGCACCATCGTCCTCGACGAACTGGCCTTCCGCACAGACATCGACAAAAACACCCCCGTATCGGACCTGACGGGAACACAGAAAGACGCCTGGTGCAATGCTATCGTTTCCTTTGGAAATGAACTTCAGGGCGTAAGCGGTGCCTACGTCTACACCGTCCGGGGCAAGGAAATCCTCTTCCCCATCCTCCTTTGCAGCCTGGCCCAGTATCCGCGCCGCCACTTCGACCTCATCGAAGAATACCTGAGCGACTATCAGACGGCCCACCGCAGCCTGAGCGGGGAACAGGAACAACTCCAGAAAAAAGTAGGCAAACTCATTGAAAAACAGAAGCGGAAAATCAAGCGCATCGCCGCTGAAATGAAAGAAACATCCAAGATGGACACGTACAAACACTACGGCGACCTGCTCATGATCTACGCCTACGAAAAACACGACCACGAAAAATCCGTGACCCTGCCGGACATCCTGACACCGGAGCAGGCTCCGGTCACCATTTCCCTCGATCCGGCCTACTCCATGACGGACAACGCCAACCGCTACTACAAGCGCTATACCAAGATGCGCAACCGCATCCAGAAATCGGGGGAACTGCACGAAGAAAACGCCCGCTATCTCAATTATCTCTACTCCCTGGAATACGCCCTGGAAAATGCCAGTACGAAATCGGAAATCACCGATATTAAAGTAGAAATGCGCCAGATGGGACTCATCAAGTCCTCTTCCAAGGACAAGCTGCGCCGCGAATTTTCCCAGGATATCCTCACCGTCCGCGTAGACGGCCTCGACATCTGGATTGGCCGCAACAACCGGCAGAACGATTTCCTGACCCTCAAAAAAGCCCATCCCTACGACCTGTGGTTCCACGTAAAGAACCGTCCCGGCTCCCACGTCATCCTGGCCTGCCACAACGCACAGCCGACCAATACCCAGCTGACCGCCGCAGCCGAACTGGCCGCCTGGTACAGCAAAGCCCGTCAGGACAGCAAGGTCGAAGTAGACTGCACCCTCGTCCGCAATGTAAAGAAACCGGCCCACGCCGTACCGGGCTACGTCGTATTCGAAGGGCAGACGACCTATAACGTACAACCGAAAAAATGGGAATAATCCCGGCATACCCGTACCAATGAAAAAGGCGCTGACCGTGAGGCAGCGCCTTTTCTTTATGATTCTTATGATTCTTTCAACTCTTCCAGTTCGCACCAGCGTTCCGTCAGTTCATCCACTTTGGCCTTTGTCTCTTCCTGTTCCTTCAACAGGCTCTCTACCGTTTCATAATCGCTGCCAGCGGCTGCAATAGCGGCGTTGAGCCCTTTGAGCAGCCCTTCATAACGGGGCAGGTCCTGGGTGATCTGCTCCAGCTCCTGTTCCTGCCGTGACGTCAGACCTTTTCTGACTGGTGCCGGCTCTGGCGGTGCTTCTTTGCCCCGGCTGTCCCCACTATCGCGGGAAAGAGCATCTTTTTTCGGCTCTTTCTGACGGAGCATCTCTTCCAGATATTCGCTGTAATCGCCGTAATAGCGGCTCCACGTACCGTCTTTGAGGACGAACAGCTTGTCGGCCACGCGGTCGAGGAAATAGCGGTCATGGGATACGACGAGGACGACGCCCTGATACGTATCGAGGTACTGCTCCAGTACGGTCAGGGTCGGGATGTCCAGGTCATTCGTCGGTTCATCCAGGAGGAGCACATTGGGCTGGTCCATGAGCAGGCGCAGCAGATAGAGACGGCGCCGTTCACCGCCGCTGAGCTTATAAATATAGGTATACTGCATGTCTTCCGTGAACAGGAACTGTTCCAGCAGGCGCGATGCCGAAATGTGTTCGCCGAACTGATTGACTACGTAATGGCCGTGTTCCTGGACGTAATCGATGACCCGCTGGGATTCGTCAAATTCCGGGAGCTGCTGTGTAAAAAATCCAAATCGTACGGTCTGGCCGATGGTAATCGTACCCGAAACGGGCGGCAGCTGGCCGGCGATGACCCGGAGCAGCGTCGATTTGCCGACGCCGTTTTCCCCGATGATGCCGATGCGGTCGTGTTTGACGACGTGATAGGTCACGTGGGAAAAAAGGGGCGCCTTGCCCGGATAAGAAAAGGCCACGTCATCCATGTCGATAATGGTCTTGCCCAGACGGACCGACGTATCGAAGATTTCCACATTATCGAGGGGCTTGCCGTTTTCCATGGCGCACAAGGCTTCATAGCGGTCACGCCGTGCCTTCTGCTTGGTCGAGCGTGCCTGGGCGCCGCGGCGGATCCAGGCCGTTTCCCGGCGGATGAGGTTGCGCCGCTTGGCCGCTTCCGCTTCCTCCCGTTCCAGCCGGGCCTGGCGCTGTTCGAGGTAGGCTGCATAATTGCCACTATACGTATAGACTTTTCCCCGGTCGAGTTCCAGCATCGATCCTGCGACGCGGTCGAGGAAATAGCGGTCATGGGTACTCAGGAGCAGGGCGGACTTACTGTCGTGGAGATAGTCTTCCAGCCAGCAGATAGTCCGGTCGTCCAGGTGGTTCGTCGGTTCATCCATGATGAGCAGGTCGCAGGGCAGGATCAGCGCCCGGGCCAGGCCGAGCCGTTTCCGCTGCCCGCCGGACAAGGTATCGACGGACTGGGACAAATCGGAAATCCCCAGTTTCTGGAGTACCACTTTGGCATGCTGCTCCAACTCCCAGGCCTGCTTTTCGTCCATTTCCCCGGTCAGTTTCAGCACGGCTTCATCATCGTCTTCTTCGACGGCCGCTTCGTAACGGCGCAGGACATCCATGACTGGCAGGTCGCCGTCAAGAACGCTTTCCAGTACGCTGCGGCCCGGCTGGAACTGCGGCTCCTGGGGAAGATAATGGATGCGCGCCTTGGGATTGCGCCAGATTTCCCCTGTATCCGCCTCGGCCAGGCCGGCAATGATTTTGAGCAGCGTCGTCTTGCCTGCCCCGTTCAGGCCGATGAGGCCCAGTTTCTGACCGCCATCGATGGAAAAAGTCACATCATCAAATAACACGCGCGTGCCATACGATTTGGCCACGCCTTCTACGGTTAATATATTCATCATCAGTCATCCTTTTATTTCAGTTTCTCCTCCATTATAAAGGGCTGGAAAAGAAAAAGCCAGACTTCTTCAAACATCAAACTTCAAACTGCCTTTTCTCTCCCTTCCCACTAACCACTCCCCATCATCCTTTCCCTTCCTGAAAAGTATTGCCATATGTTGACATATGCGGTAAAATAAAATAATCTATGGTATTGCATTTTTTTACAAAGGAGTTTTCATTCATGTTTCAGACAAATATTGTCGTTTTGAGCGCCTTTGCCCTCTATCTCCTGGCCATGCTGTCCATCGGTGTCTACTACTCCCGGTCCCAGCAGCGCCTCAGTGACTATATTCTGGGCGGACGCAGTCTCGGCCCGTGGATTACTTCCATGAGTGCCGAAGCCTCGGATATGAGCGGCTGGATGCTCATGGGCCTGCCCGGTTTTGCTTATGCCATCGGTATTTCCGCATTCTGGACGGCCTTTGGTCTCTGTCTGGGGACCTTCCTCAACTGGCACTTCGTATCGCGCAGACTGCGTAATTATACAGAAGTGGCCAACAACAGCCTCACCATGCCGGACTACCTGAAAAACCGGTTCCATGATGAAAAGAATATCATCCGCCTCATTTCTGCCATCTTCATCCTCATCTTCTTCCTGATCTACACGTCATCGGGATTCGTCGCCGGCGGCAAGCTGTTCCAGACTGTCTTTGGCCTGGACTACTTCCACGCCCTGCTGATTGGGGCCGGCGTAGTCGTCGTCTATACCTTCCTGGGCGGTTTCATGGCCGTCTGCTGGACGGACTTCATCCAGGGCTGCATGATGTTCCTGGCCATCGTCCTGGTCCCCGTCGTAGGCGTCATCAGCTACGGCGGCCTGGGGCCCGTACTGGACCGGGTCGCTACTGATTCGCCACAGCTGCTCCAGCTCGTACCGGACACCAGCATGACCGGCATCATCGCCATCATCTCGGCCATCGGCTGGGGCGTCGGCTACTTCGGCCAGCCCCACATTCTGGTGCGCTTCATGGCCATCGGAGACCCCATGGAACTGAAAAAAGCCAAACACATCGCCATGACCTGGGTCATCATTTCCCTGGCCGCAGCCGTATTCGTCGGCCTCGTCGGCAAAGTCGTCCTGCAGACGCCGCTTGTCGGAGCCGATTCGGAAAAAGTCTTCCTCATCATGAGTCAGGAACTCTTCCCGCCTTTCCTGTCGGGCCTCATCTGGTCTGCCGTCCTGGCCGCCATCATGAGCACGGCCTCGTCCCAGCTTCTGGTCACGGCATCGGCTATTTCCAAAGACATGTACCACACGTTCATCAACACCAAAGCCAGTGACAAAGAACTGATCTACGTCAGCCGTTTCACCGTCCTCGTCGTGGCGGCACTGGCTATCTACCTGGCCCTCGACCCCAATAACTATATCCTGACCATGGTAGCCTACGCCTGGGCCGGATTCGGGGCAGCTTTCGGTCCCTGCATCCTCCTGTCTCTGTTCTGGAAACGGATGACCAAAAACGGGGCCCTGGCCGGCATCATCGTCGGCGGCCTCACGGTCCTCATCTGGAAACAGTTCGCCTGGTTCGGCCTCTATGAAATCGTGCCGGGCTTCATCTTCTCCCTGGTGGCCATCTATCTGGTCAGCAAATGGGACGCACCGCCCAGTGCCGAAATCCAGGCTGAATTCGACCGGGCCGTCAGCCTGAAACAGAAAATCACCGTACTCAAAAATGAAGACGAATAATAGGTAGCAAAAAGGACTGTCGCATGAAGACAGTCCTTTTTTTAGTGGCTGATTCAATCCAGTACGCGCAGGTCCGCTTCGTCCTGACGGACGATTTGTTTCAACTGTTCCACCAGCTGCTTCAAATCCTGCACGCTCCGGCCGGCGAAGTTCTTTTCGACGAAATCCCGTTTGGCTTCTGTCTGGGTAGCCTGGCAAATTTCTTCCAGATACGTTTTCAAGGCTGGAAGCAGCGTCGCTCCCGTCTTGTCCCGTACCATGCCCAGTACTTCCCGTACCTGCTGGCGCTGCTGTGTCTTGACCTTCCTGCTCCTGGCATAGCCCGTGACCAGCCCGACGGCGGCCCCGGCCAGGAGGACCGGCGGCATGATAGTGCTCACGGCCGCTCCCAGTGTGACATGGGCCGCAGCCGGCGCGACGACAGCCGAATAGATGGACAGGGCACCTCCGGCAGCCCCGGCGGCCAGGACGGAATTTTTCACCGATTCCATGCCGGTATTTTCCTGCATCGAAAGGGAAAGCCGCGCCATTTCCATCTGGTTCTTTTCCTGCTCCTGTTCATACATGCGCGACAATTCGGCATCAATCCCCGAAAGCCGTCCCTGCCAGTCCGATCGTATCGTTTCCGACAACTGCTGCAGATACCCCTCTATTTCACTGCGGATCCGTTCCTGGGACAGGACCTGACGCAGCATCTGCTGGAACTCGTCCTGGGACGAACTGCTGAAGGCATTGCCCGACCCGATCTGGCTGTACAGGGCCCCTTCCGCCCGGCTCAGGAACGTATGCTGCAGCCACTCTCTCGTCTGGCTCAGCGCCTTTTCGGACAGCATCTTCCCGTTGTACTGGATCTGCTCATCCAGTTCCATATACGTGTGGAGCTTCCGTTCAATCTGATCCAATGCCTGGCGGTGCAGGAGTTTCATCTTATCCTCCAGTACCCGTGCCGATTTCATGATACTGTCCAGCTGCACATCATCGACATGGCGTTCGATGTGCTCGTCCAGATACGTATACAGATCGGTAAACCCCGATTCGTCCTGGAGCTGCTGGTCGGCCTGCATGACCCCTTCGTAGGCCTTGCGGGCCGACAGGGGGAAAATCTCTTCCAGATAGATTCCCAGCGAGTCATCGAGATAATCGACCAGATCCTGCGGGTCGCCGTCTACCTGATCGATGCGGTTGATGACCGCCACGATAGGCTTGCCCATCTGGGCCACCTGGCGTACCCGTTCATTGACATCGCTCTGGCCCAGATAATTGCCATTGAATACCCAGAGGACCACATCGACGGACTGGAAATAGTCAGTCGTGCGCGATTCATTGGCCGTCGTAATCGTTTCCAGCCCCGGCGTGTCGATGAGGCAGATATGGCGCAGGCCCTGCAGGTTCCGGCCGACTTCCACATAATCGCAGTGACCGAAGAAATCCTGATCGTTGTGATGCTCTTCTAACAGGCCGTATATGTCGCTCACAGACCCTTCTCGTTCTGTCCCGTCCCGGAAATGCAGGACGGCCTTTTCTTCCGGCGAATAGGCAATCTTCATGATGCACGCCGTCGTTTCCGTCGCATCCGTCGGCGAAATGTCACCCCCGGCAAAAGCGTTGATCAACGTCGATTTCCCCGCTTTGACCTCGCCGATGATGGCGGCATGGAGCGGCTGTTCGACTTTGGCCCGCAGCAGCTGCAGGTCGCGGTACACCGGGTACAGGCCGGGAAAAGCTTCGTCACCGAACAGGGGCGACTGCTCAGCCCGGGCCAGCAGCCCGTCTATATAAGTTCTAACGTCCATGAAATCCTCCTAATGAGAAAAAATAATGTCCTGGACCCGGAGCGGTATCACCTGCAGCCGGCCCAGGCCGTCCAGTTTCTGGAGATGCTCCATGACGGTCTGTGTCTGATCTGACGGCCCGTAGAGCTCGGCATACGTCGATTCCCGCAGAGAATCGATGGAACCTCCCGACTTTTCGATATAATCCTGGTACTCCCTTTCCAGCTTCTTCCGGACATCGGCCATCTGGTCTTCAAACCGCCTCTGTATCTTATCGGCCATACTGGAACCAAACGTACGGGACAGGAATTTGGCCACGCTTTTGCCAATATCCGTCGCTGCCAGTCCGGCAAAGATAAGCCCTACGGGGCCGAGCAGTGCCGCCGCCCCGATGGCCAGGGCTCCTCCCAGGGCCAGCTGGGCACTGCCCTGACCGCTCAAATCATCGGACAGATTGGCCCTGCCGATGACGCCCTGCTGATTGAGGCAGACGGTCATTTCATCCTCCTTCAGAGAGGGAAATTCCTTGAAAGGCGCTTTTTGCAGATGACGGCGGTAGAGGTCCATGAGCTGGCGGCTATGGGCCTCTACCAACTCATGGAGGCGCCGTTCCAGCGATTCCGGGCAGATGATCTGTTCCAGGATATACTCGTTGCGGTAATCCGTCTCCATATCCCAGAGCTCATCTTCCACACGGCCCGCTTCCCGATGGATGCGCTTCGCTTCCTGGTCCTGGAACGTCTCCAGATCCTGCTTCAGCCGGTCCAGGATTTCCGACGAATCCTTGTTCCAGGCAGCGATCTTCGCCTCCCGCTGACCGCTCACTTCGGCGAGGAGCAAAGAGGCCTGCCCCGCCTCCTGGCGGATGTGATCCAACAAATCGCGGCAGCCGCGGAGCTTGCTGCGGATCTGGATGTCCAGGGCGTCGGCAAAGAGCGTCCGGTTCAACAACTGCAGGAGAGCCGGCAGATTGCTTCGTTCCAGCAGGGCTTCCGCTTCCTGCCGCTCTGTTTTGCTGATACCGTCCTGATGCAGCATATCTTCCGCCTGCCGGGCTTCCCTGGCCGAAATAGGGACGATTTCCGTGAACAAGTCCCCATAGAACCGCCGTGCTTCCGCCAGCACATCGTCTGGATTCTGGCCGTTCTGCCGCACGATATCCATGCGGTTGACGACGGCAATGATGTTATCGGGATGCTTTTCATATTTCTCACAAAGCCGGCGCAGCTCCGTATGGTCGCCGGCACTGGCAATCTTATCCCCCGGCAGGATCCAGATGACGCCATCGGCCTTGGAGAAATATTCTTCCGCGCTGGCAACGATCATATCGTCCAGTTCCTGCCTGAGGCCCGGCGTATCGACGAGGCGGTAATGGCTCAGGATATCACTGTGGCCGACCGGCCAGGACGCTTCGATGACCTGCGACTGGTACAGGCCGTACTTGCGCAGTTCCCGCTGCTTTTCTTCCAGTACTTCGAGGGGCACTTTTTTCTTCTTGAACTCCCGCAGTTCCTGACGGATCGCCCGTTCCGAATCTTTCCGCTTCTGTTCTTCCCCTTCGATATATGCCTGGGCTTCGCCGGCGGTCATCGACCGGCAGGACCCGTCTTTGAAGGTGAGCGTACAAGAGGCATCCAAGTCCGCATCATGGAACACATCGATTTTCCACGTCTTCGGCAGGAAATCCTCTGCCGCCGCCTGCTGGCCCAACAGGGCATTGATCAGCGTCGATTTCCCGTTCTTGCCACTTCCCATGACAAAAAGCATAAAATTCTCATTCAGCCGTTCCGCCAGCTGATGAATGGCCGTACACGTTTCCTCTATGACCTGGATATAATCGTGGAGCCGGACAGTCTTTGCGCCACAAGCCGTATGGATGGCCTCCAGCTCGCGGGTGATATCGTCGAGATGAGCCAGCATCTGCTGCTGGACATGCCGGCGGATACGCTGATTATACCCGTCTTCCACATCATCATAGAGGGACTGCACCGCGGCAAACGTATCCTTAGAAATCATCACTTATCCCCCTATGATGCCTTTTATGGTATACCCGGCCAGAGCCGCCAGTATGACGAAATTGATGCCGGCCAGCACCTTGAGTGTCGTCAATTTAGAAGAAAGGGCCGCATCATATGCCGCCAGCGTTTTCACCTGTTCCAGATGCTCTGCATTGATCTTTTTCTCCATGTCAAGCGAATGATGGAATACCAGCTTTACACCCTGCCGGATATCATCCAGTTCTTTCTTCTGTTCCTCGCCCTGATGCTGCAAAGACTTCACGTTTTCTATGCGCCGTTTCTCTGACTGCTGCAGCCATCGGGAAACCATATCATTGCGGTTCCCTATCTCTTTCAGCAGCTCTGACTGCTGTTCCTGCCAGGAACTGATAAAATCAGCAAAACGCTGCATATTATCCAGAGCATGCTGGGAAACATCAGCATACATCGCCTCTGCCTTTTCTATATCCTTCACCAGCCTGGGCGAATCCTTCTTCAGCGCCTGCAGCGACTCGTTCAGCTCTTTTACAGAAGCCAGTGCCGAATCGCGCACCACCGACTCCGTTATCTCCTTCGTCACCGATGAAATGACCTTCGTAAACTCCTGTTCCAGCTCTTTGGACACGACTATCACCTTTCTTCACCCCGGCACGCAGCGGCCGGGTAATATATATCCATATTATACATCAAACTGCTGTAAGGATGAAGCCTGTAATTTATATCGCAAAAAGCCCATGGATATACAATCATACGTGTGTATTGCACATCCACGGGCTTACATACAGAATTTTTATATTATTTTTGCTGACGGTCTGCAAAAAATTCACTGACAGACGTCACAATTTCTACGGTGTTTTTCTGTGCCTTGGTACATGAACTAACAACTACAAAAATAATGAAAGCTGCAATCAGTCCCCATAAACCACCCATAATGCCTAATGGGCTTTTTATGAAGAACGTCGTGATAACCATGATTGTTTCACCAATCAGGATACTGCTTAAAGCTGCTTCTTTCGTTGACTTTTTCCAGAAAACGCCACCGAGCATGGCAGGTGCCAGCGCCGCAACGCCGCCATTAGACAAAGCCAAAATATTTGCCAAAATGCCTGGACGGCTTAATGCGACGATGACGGATAATAAACCGAAAAACAGAATTGCCATTTTTGCTACTTTGTATTGCTGATAATCCGAGGCGTTTTTATTGATGTATGGCTTATATACATCTGTAGAAATCATCGTACTGACAGCATGCAGCTGCGATTCTCCTGTAGACATAGATGCCGCCAGTGCACCGGCTATGACCAGTGCAGCAAAAACAATCGGAGTATATTGCAACAGTAATTCCGGGAAAACTGTATCCGGAGTTTTCAATCCAGGAAGGAGCAAATTCCCTGCCATGCCGACAGCTGGCAAAAACACATAAATAGAAGTCAGATAAATAGAAGAAAAAATGGATGACCATTTCAGGACGCGTAATGATTTTCCTGAAAAGAATCGTAAAGTAATGTGAGGAAACATCATCATACCAATCGTAATAACCGTCCATCGTGATACCCAGTCAGCTGGAGTTACTACTCCTTTAGGACCAGGAAGTGTAAATAACGCCGGCATAGATTCCCAAACCGCCTGATATGCCTGATCCAGGCTCCCGTATGTTACAGATATGATCCAATACGAGCCGATGACCATACCAATCCACATAAATACACCTTGTGCAGCATCTGTCCATGCGACACCTTTCATACCACCAAGCCACACGAGGATGATCATTAACCCGAAGAAAATAAAGGTCCCTACAGAGTAACTTAACATCCCTCCACTAATCGTCTGAAAAATATACCCGGATCCAATAGCCTGCATGGCAACATAGGGTACGGTGAAAACCAGAGTAATGACCGTAACGATGACGCCCAGCCACTTTGTCTGATAAACATCTGTCATGTACTGCGCCATAGATAAATATCCGCGTGTTTTACCAAGAAGCCAAAAACGTCTACCAATGACCCAGAAAAGGATACCGGGAAAAACAGTCCAGATGCCGTTTTCCCACCAACCTACGCCGTTTTGATAGATAAATCCACCGGCACCGAGAAATGCGTACGCACTATGATACGTCGCACTAAAAGTAAGAGTCAGGACGAATATTCCCAATGAACTACTGGCAGTTGTAAAATCCTTAATATTTTTTTCACTCTTTCGGGAAGCATACCAGGCAATCCCTAAAAGAGTAAGCGTATATAGCGCTAATATGATTAAACCAATATTCATTACAATCACATCCTTTCCCTCATCAATAATCTTTATACACCCGTTTCCAACTTTCGATGGTAAATGCACCAGCTATAAATGCAAGAATGCCAGTAACATACCAGAAATCGAGCCATACAAGTAAGGTTGGCCAACCAAAAACAAACGGATGAAGTTTCGCATAATCGCTGACATAATAGACAACAGGTGGATTTACCATAATCAATACGAGAATAAATACACCATATATGAGTTTTGAACAGGAAAAATTTTTCATAACAATTTCCCCCTTCCCGTCCTTACTGCCCCTGCAATTCTTCAATGACAGTAATTAAATGCTTCATCAGGTGTTCATGATATATCTTTCCTTTTTCTGCACTGGCTTTTGTCGGTTCCCCTGTCGTACCACCGGCTATCTTCGCATTTTTCTCAGCACTTTGATATTTACTGGGAACGTAACATAGTGTGTCATGAGTATAAGCAGGATCTACGGAATATAGCGGAACCTCCTTGATCGGATTATCTTTAGCCAGTTCCATATGTACCAGTTCGGGATGAATATACAACATATGTGAAGTTTCTGCTTCTTCAGCATGTCCTACAGGTCCAAAGCCTAAGGATGCTGCAATATCTTTAGACATATAGGCCGGGTCAAAAATTTTAACGGTAACATCTAATTCCCGCTGTACCTTTTCACCAAGCAGCTGCATCCAAATTACATTAACAATACGATGTCCATTGATTAACACAAATTTTGTTATTCCATGATGTTTTAGAGACGCAATGACATCATAGGTCAGAGCAATCATCGTTTCTGCTTTAATCGTAATCGTACCTGGAAGCACCATGTGATGGGGACTCCAGCCAAACCAGATAGGAGGCACTAACAAGGCATTTGTTTTTTGACAAGCTTCTTCAGCCAGTGCAATAGCAACGTAACTATCTGTCCCCACAGGAAGATGATAACTATGCTGTTCTACACTTCCAATGGATAATACTGCTACACCTTTACTTTGTTCAATCGCTTCTTTTGCTTCTTTCCATGTTTTTGTCTGTAACCAAGTATTCATCTTTGAGTTCCTCCTTGTTTATTTTGTGAATATGCTATATTATATAGTAAAAATTAAAAAGTGTATGTGTTGTAGAACACATTTTTCTATTATTATGAGACAAGATGAATACGTTTTTTCCAAGTAAAGCTATTTATAACTCATATAGGACCGTATTATTAAAGGCTTTTTCCCAATCAGGGGCCAAATTCACTCTACCCAAAGGGGCATTGATTTCATGTGACGAAGGAACGAATAATTATGTATACTTGATATGTTCCGGATGTATTTCACATAGTTTTGTTGATGAAAATGGAAACGTCCGGATTCTTCTTTTGTTATCAACGGGTGATGTATTCGGTGAAATCACATTATTGCAAGAAGATGAGGATAAGGTAATCACAACTGCCATTACCCCCGTCATTTTAAAACGAATCAACAAAATCGAATTTTTTGATATTTTAAAAATAAATCCAGCATATACAAAGGCTATTATGCAACTGCATTCTACAAAAATCCGGATTTTGATGGCTCAAATAAAAGATACTGCATACTGTAATATCTCACAGCGTCTATATAATTTACTACTTCGGCTGGCACATCAACATGGGACTTCCGTACCTTCTGGCATACGCATAAAATATCCGTTTACTCATGAAGATTTTTCACAAATGTTGGGCTCTACCCGCAGTACCATCACAAGGGAACTATCAAAACTGGAAAAAGAAGGTAAAATTTGCAAAGTCCACCGGCACATCATCGTTATGCACTGTAAATAAAAGGAAGCACGAATATGATACTCATGCGCATCATATTCGTGCTTCACTTTATGCTTTGCAAATATCTGGTTTATTTTCATTTCCCACAGTAGTCACAAATTTTACTGACGCATGCATCGAGCTCCTTTTCTACATCACTGGCCCAGAACCGCAGTACCAGCCAGCCCATACTGGTCAATGCATCATTCACTTCTTTGTCCCGTTCCACATTGCGCGCCAGCTTTTTCTGCCAATACTGAGGGTTGCTTTTCACCTGTTCCCCCGGGTACTCCTGATGTCCCCGGGCATGCCAGAAATCTCCATCTACAAATACGGCAATATGACATCGCGTGATAGCAATATCAGGCTTCCCCGGCAGCTCCTTATAATTCTTGCGGTACCGTATGCCACGATGCCAAAGAGCTTTCCGCAGCAGAACTTCGGCTTGGGTATTTTCCGCCCGGATATGAGACATATTTTTATGACGCTGTTCCTTAGTCATATCGTCCATAGCAGTCTTCTCATCCTTTATTCATCAGCATCTGCTACATCATAATAAATGGCATCATCAGGGAATTTAATATTAGGAACCCATATTTTTTGACCATCCCATCCTTTGCTGCCCGTCATTTTATAAACGGTCAGTACCACTTTATCGGTAATATTTTTTCCAATGTTCCAATCATTAGGAGACAACAATGCCCCCGATCCTTTTTTTATATCACGATTCCGCCGTACAATGAGATTTGCCTGAACACCTGGATTTTTAGCAATGTACATGTTGATAATTGACATAAATGCTTTTAATGGAAATTCCGGTTCGGTTTGTATATGTTCTAAAACCCGCTTAATAATCTGCATAGAAACTTGATATTTCTCTACATGATCATCGAATGGCTGTAATAACGTATCCAATTCTTCAATAGAATCATTAACGGGATCAAACGGAAAATAATTCGTTCCGCCCGACACGGCAAATACATACCGTTTATCCAGTACTTCTTTTCGTGTCGGACTCAATTCTTCAGGATAATACATTTTAACATTTTCAATACCGCGTTCTATTTGTGCAATTATCGCATTATTAGTTGCATTAATATCACAAAAGAGCTTATACAAACGATTATCTAAATAGAGTTCAATGAGTCCTGGATCACGATCATATCCAAACATGCGGCTATGCTGCCACATCGTGTCAGCCTGCGGCTTTTTAGCCGTTCGTGTATAAAAAATAGTATGAAGCCCGCTAAATGTAACACCCCGGCCAAGGGTATTTCCCCCAATGAGAATATTAGATCCTGATGCATACTCTTCAGCACGAACTTCATGTTTGCCATTCATAATAAGAATTTTAATTTCTTTATTTTCAAGGAGTTCCCAAACACCTTGTTTAATCTGACCAAAAGGCAGCAACATATGCTTTTGAGGATGAAGTCTGTTATAAGCCTCTCTTAATAAATTTTGTATGCTTTCTGATTCAAAATCAGTATGAATCTCATGGAGTATATTCTCTATTTCCTTTTTGTATTTATTATGTATATTCATCCGAACGCTGGGATGAATCATAAAATTAGCCGCTGGTACACCCGATTTTAAAAGCTGTATAGATACCGCGAGATGATGAAAGACCGCTTGACGCAAAGGTTCATCCATATCATCAATCAGGCGTATACAACTTCTTCCAGATTCAGAGAAAAAGAAATCGCCGCCCAAATATCCCTTGCCCGGTTTAAAATAATACGTAAAATACGGGCGGAATCCACTCATAATCGTTTGTAAAAAAATAGCCTGTGGTGTTCCAGTTACTTGTAAATAAATACTGCTCGAAGCCTCACTCTTTATATAATCTAAATACCGGTTAATACTTGACTGCCTGCTGCTATTAACCAGCGTATTCAACGAAGCGGCGTCCGCTTCATCATCTAAAATAAACAAAGGATTACCGATCATAAATGACGTTGAACGCATAATATTAGCCCACTGTCTCAAAACACGGTAATTCTTTTTAAGCACAATGATAACTGGTTTAACAAGGGCATTTTCGGTGAATTTCATGGCGTCATTTTCTCCACAAATACAAAAATGCCCTAAATCATTTTCTACCCGTTGTAAAGTCTGCTGCTGCAATGCAACGTTATCCGTTGTCAGCAGTAAGAAGGCAGCAAATCCCTGATCTGCCGCTTCGCAGATAATGCCAAACATCTGCGCAGTTTTACCCGATTGTACATTACCAAAAAGCAATCCTATTTTATGACTGACATAATCAAAGTCAGCAAGATATTTTTGACCTACCTCTGCTGCTGTCTTTTCAATTGTTTTTGCCAATCCTTCATTTCCGCGTTCCCGGATTGTATCCGTATAAGCTTTAAGATAATTCATTTATCTTTTTCCTCCTCAGGGGAAGATTCATTATCTTTTACAGATATAAAAGATAATGTCCAAACAGGTAATTCTGTCCCATCTTCGTCTATTGCCTTTTGATCTGTTTTAGAGAACACCAAGCTGTCAGCTCCATAGGCATCCAGCATTTCGCGGGTAATCATACCCCTATACTTTGTATCTTTACCTGTATCATTAACAGGAGTAACAAGACCGGCAGCCGCTAAACGGCCTTTCAGCCATCGCCCCATAATCAGCTCATCCCCTACAGCACTAAACTGCTTATTTCCATCACTCGTTGTATGAGCTTTAAACCAATACCCATCATCAGTTACGACAAAAAAAGGATGATTTTTTTCTGGATATCCTTCCTGCTGGCGAACTGCCGTACTAACTGTCAGCTGAGTTTCATACCAATCACGATTTTTACGGGCAGACCGGGGAGCTGCATAACAGACATTAATATTTGATTTTGTAAATTTCGCCGTTTTTGTTCCATGAAGCTGGTCGTATTCAATATCTTCTTTTGAAGGAACTTTTAAAGGTAGTTTAAATATATTGCCCACGCGATGTTTCTGATATAATTCAACACTTTTATCAGGTACTTCATGTACCAATTCAACACCTGAAAGCGATGTATTTACTTCCCGAATCAATTTTATGGAATGGCTGTCTATATCTGCCAAATTTCTCGAACATACCGGACTGCTCAATGAATTTACAAAATCTGCAATTTCCTGAACTTCTTCCAAATCTCTAGTTTCTGCTGATATTTCATACTGACGCCGGTTTACAGCCTCCAGCTTTAATGCCCCCAAATTATGCGATCCAATAAAGGCACAGAACGGTTGGTCTGCACGATAAAAGACATAAAGCTTTCCATGATATTTAAAAGGGCGTACCAGACGTATTTCTCCGATTCCTTCTTCCTGCCATCGTTTATTTACATCTACGGCTGTATGATAGGTACTTTCAGAAATGCCTTCTATCATATACATGCCCATATTCAGACGGACATATTGTATTTTCATTTCATGAACCAACTGATCAAGTTCCAAAAGAGAACCTTTAGAAACATATCCTACTGCAATATCTAATTTATCAGCTTCCTGAGAAGCTGTGCGAAACCCGTCAATAAACGTTTCCTGTCCTTCTTTTATACGAAGCGGAGGTATATTGGAATATAGAATCCGCATACACATCACCAACCATTACTTTTATGTTTATTAAACTGCCACTTATTCATCATGATGAGATATGAATTTCATTTCGATATCAGTAGTACTGGTCCAATCAAACTGCACTTCATCGCCCACTTGAGCATTATGTAATTCCAGCCACGGAAGCAAAGCGCGAAGATTACCGTAACCTTGAAATTGTTTTGCATACATATCCCCGCGGCGGGAGCATCCTGCAGTCATTAATACTCCACTGAAATGTCCATCTGTAGAATGTACATTGAATAAATTGATTCCAAATCCAGTACCACAATTGCTATTACGAAGTCCCAAACGCTTAGCTTCTTTCCGTGGAATAGGAATATATCTTTCTCCACTACGTCTTGTCCTAGAGTTATGATATCGGTGGGTACCCCAAGATAATGGTGCCTCTGAATTGAAAAATACATTTAACCTATCCCCGGCCTTTGGCATAAAAATCACTCCTTTTTCAGTGTTTTATATATCTTTATTATCAGTATATACATTTTAGTAAAATAATACAATATTTCCTTAAATTTCATAAAACAAATAAAGCCGCTTCTCAGCGGCTTTATAAAAATATGTTAGTCAAACTTACCTTCATTCGTTATTAAATTTTATATTGCATTTATCTACATGCTTATAAGGAATCCTTGCAAACGTTTTTAAAACAGCCTCAAAAATTTGACGTGCTCCGTCACAAGGAACTGCCATCCCAATCTGGCGACGGACTTTTTCTCTCGTCCCCTTAAATTCAAAGTCATCTGGGAACGTCTGCAACCGGGCTCTTTCCCGATTAGTCAATGCCCTATTTTCTGAATAGTGATAAATATGGGTTCCTCCTCCGCCAGATCCAGTTACCGTATAAGACGGCTTGTCCGGATCTAGTCTTCTATAAATCTGACTAATGCGTGCTCCTTTAATGTTCAATTGAAGATGCGCCGGTAAATCTGCATTAAACGCATTCTGCCCCGGCTTTATATATTTTAAGCGCTCAACAACCGTTTTTGTCATACACGGTAATTCATTATTAGGTGCATCCGGTGCAATCGGAGGATTTTCTAATGCCTCACGTGACGTTTTATAGTCTTTTATGTCTGGTGTGATAGGAGCCGGCGGATAAAAGATAAAAGGAAAGTCCTTTCTGATTCCAATAATAATAATTCTGTGACGAGCCTGAGGAACGCCATATTCTTCAAATTTATACAAATGTGGGAAGATGTTGTATCCTGCATCATGAAGGTCCTTCATAATTCGAGGAAAGGCTCCACCCTTATTTGCACTAGAAAGACCGCTGACATTTTCGGCTAAAAACCATTCAGGTTGAAACAATTTCAGAACTTTCACTCCATAGGTATATAAAGGCCCAAAAGTTCCATCAAAACCTTTTTGTTCCCCTACGACAGAAAAATCATTACAGGGAAATCCAAAAGCAAATGCATTAAATGGATGGTCTTTAAACAAGGGATTTTCCAAACTGATATCTAGTTTACGAACATCCCCACAATATACGCTCATAGATGCGTCATCTTTACAAATATTATGTCGGTATGTTTTGCAGGTTGCATCATCATAATCATTTGCCCAGGCATGTTCTATACGTAAATCCGGCCGTTTTGGTATTATAGCATGAGTAGCTCCATATGCTAATCCACCGGGACCGCAAAAAAGCTCTCCCAATCTAAATACCACGACCTCACCCCCTTTAATCTATTTATTATCAAGTATTACATGTACTGTAACATTACCAGCTTTTCTACTAAGAAAAACCAGAATATTGCAGAACTGCATATTAAATTATTATACCACAAAATAGATTTAAAAGTACTCAAAATTCCGTTTTTGCATAAGCAAAGATAAAAAAGAGAGGGTGGGTAGTTGATATATTACTATTATCTCATAGCAATTTCAAAAGCTTGGGAAAAAAGTGATTCGTCAAGCGAAGCATGTAATTCCCGCTGCAAACGGAAGCATTCGGACTGATATTTTTTTGATCTGCGGGCTTTTGTCTTAATTTTTGCACTAGTCGGGTGTTCCTTTGAAAACTTAGCAAACGATTCTCTCCAAAATTTCCCCATAGAAAGAATAGAATCATAAATTTCAAACAATTCATCATCTGAGAAGACAGATGTATCTTTTTTCTTGAGATATAAATGAAGCCCTTTCTCAAACTCTCGCCAGTCGTCTTCTCTAATTTTTTCAGACAATCTTCCAATCCATTGAAAAATCCGTTTATCTTCACGATTTCCGACCCGATCAAAGATATCCTGCCATTGCCGCCATGATAATTGTACTACAGTGTTTTCATCCAACTGAGCAAGATTATAGCACTGTCCATAAAAACTGCGCGTTTCTGCATTGGCTCCTTCGTTACGTACCCGTTTTTCATTAGTCGCAAAGGTCTTTATTTCATCCCAAAATTTTCTTCTTTCAGCAATAGAAATGTTATATTTTTTCAGCTGCTCAGCTAAAAATTTTCCTAGATAATATTTATAGAGAACACTTTTTCCGTATTTATCATTCAAATCTGATTCTATTTGTGGAATTTCTTTTTTTAGCGCATCTAAAATTTCATCAATAGTGGCTTTTTCTTTTGATGACAAAAGACCTTCATAGACTAAATGACCATCTTTATCTATTGATACGATATGCCCCATAATTATCTCACCTCAAACTTTTAGAGTAGACACTTTCCATTTTATTTAATACCTGTTCTGCAGCTTCTTGTGGTTCAAGTTCTGTAAAAATCTGTCCACTTACATTAAACATATCATATCTTCCTTCCTCAAGATAAAGCATAACATATTGCTTCAACATTTGTTCTCGTATATATTCATGTTGAACTTCTGGATAATCAGAAACGTATAAATAAGCTGGATGCCCTACATTTAGTGTAATCGACCTTCCATTTCCCGTTTCGCACCAAGAGCGCCTATAGTCATCAGGTGCATCAACACTACGAACAGAAAAGGAATCTTGAAAACCATTTTTTTCATCACAGTTAAGATAAATTTTATAGTTATATGAGGTAATTTTATCACCTTTTTCAATTTCTCCACTATCTTCAACTGCAATCAAACGGGCTCGTAGTTCCAGTATCCCAGACGTCAAATATTGTTCATACACATTCTGGTCAAACAAAATATCTTTAATCGGGTCACTAATACATTGTTCATAAGGTTGTACAATCCCCGTTAAAGAAGCAATGTCTACAATTTTATCGCATGTAGGTACACTGGCATTATGGATACTGATATTTAATCTATATTTCAATTCCAAACCCCGTTTATTTTCAATGGAATATGATACATCATGTAACATTTCACCAAAATTTACTCTACGGCTGTTTGTCCTGGGAAAAATACACTCGTGCAGTGCCAAACCAACATAAGAACGGGAAGTGTCCGGCTTATCTATATCATAGAAAAATGGCAGTTCTTTCTTTGCGCTTTTCCCACTCCCTTTAACTTTTACAAATAGTACAATCCTGTTTTCTGCGTACTGCACAGAGTTATTGGGTTTAACAACATGGGAAAAATCTATTCTTTCTCTGTCATTGGAAGCTACTGTAATTGTATTTTCGGCAATTCTTGATACTTCATCCCCCGTATCGGGATCGACAACGGCAATTTTATAATCGAATTTTTTATCAGCTGCATAGGAACTATTAATCAAAATAGAAAATCTTATTTCATCATCCGTAGTGACTTCTTCTGAACCCAATTTCGGATACACAACATGTTGCCAACGAATAGAAAAATCGCCTTTTTTGGGTCCTTTGCCTAATGACTCAAAGCCAAGTTTTTCAAACAAGCTCTGAATATCATTTGCAATCTCCAGCATTTCATTCTGCAATTTTTTATCTTCCGTTTCCTTATCTTTAATATACCCCCATTCTATAAAATTTGCTCTTACTTTTTTATTGCAGTAATTTTTTAAATTTTGAAAGGTTTTAGTATTCTTTTTTCCTTTGCTGACACCAAAATGTACACGGTCTTCAATTCCGGATAGCTCATCTTCCCATTGTTCGTCAACTTCAATATATCCCCAAAATTTACCATCAATTTTTTTTGGGATATCCTTGAGATCAATGTCTCCAATTTTCATTCCTTTACGATAATAAGAAATCCCGGACCAAATATTATTACCAGTATCAAAAGTATAAAGGCCAAAATGTTTTACCCTATATCCATCTATATATGTTTCCACATTTTGTAATTCAAAAGAATGTGTTGCAGCGCTCTTTATTTCCTTCGGAACCAAAAACTTCTTTTCCATTTACAGAAATTGCAGCTCCATCTTTCAGCCTTTCTATAATCCGCCACCATGATTCTTGAATATACGGTATGATTGTTTCATTTTGAATAGAATCAATCAAGTCCTTTCTAGGATTTTCAATAATGATCCGTGTACCTGTACTTTTTTTCTCTGATAAACCCGTTTTATCTTTTATAAATTTTTTAGCGTCGTCATTTATTAGAGATTCAGCCAGAACCTGCCCACATCGGTTAACATTAGCAACGTATACTCCATCTTCTCTTAAAGAATCATAGTAATATGTATAGGATTGTGATGCAACAGAATAGACACTTTTACCAGCTCCAAAAAGTCCGCCGCCTGTCGTATTTCCACCTGAATTAAACATGGATGTGAATCTGGATAGTCTTTCATCTGGCCCCAATACGCTCCCTTGTGCCATTAACTTATCAATTTCTGATATAGGAATAATTTTCCCCGTTAATCCTACTGTGCCAGAATCTTCTACAATGATATACTGTCCTTTTTCATTTTTCACAAGGGATATATCGCATCTCCAATTTTTCCACTTGTTTGTTTTTCTTGCACCTACAGCATTTTGAATGGCATCTTTCTGAAATCCATTAGGAAACGTGATGCCAGCATCTGTATAAGCTCCCAAAATCCACTCAACATTATTTTTGTAATTCTGCGGTATCGGAGTTAGGTTCATATTATTCATAAAACATTCCTCCCATTTTATTCAAGTGTAAAACGATCATTCTTTTTATTATCCATTTTATTAAATTTTTTCTTTGTTTCTTTTACTTCTGATTCAATAGCTGCAAAAATTTTTTCTACATCTTTTTGAGTATAATCATATATATTTGTATTAGAACAATTACCTAACAACTGCAACATATCAAGAATTTTGTTTGTACGGGCTTCCGCAAGCCGTATAAATTTTTCTCTTTTCGTTTCTTTTTTCAAAATCACATCATCATTTTTCACTATATTAGCCATATTATCACCTTCCGTTACACATTATATATATTATGATATTATTTTTACTATTATTTGTCAATATTCAGCATATGTTAGTGTATATTATTCTAAATATATTAAAATTATTTTTTAAATATTTATAATAGTGTCAGTAAGCATATATCGAGCATCATATAATTTTTTAATATTTTTAATATTATTATTAACAACTAATATACTGTCCTGGTATAATAGGCCTATAAAGAAGGTGATTGTATGAGTGGCATTAGAAAAAATTGGAATGAGGAAGAAACTCTCATTGCTCTTTCTCTGTATTATCAGATTCCATTTGGCAGAATATCTTCAAAAAATCCTCTCATCGAAAAATCAGCATCAATTCTAAACCGCAGTGCTAATGCAATGGCTATGAAAATGTGCAATCTAGCCAGATTTGATAAAAATTTACGAAAGCGTAATGTTGAAGGATTGTCACACGGCAGCAAAATGGATCAATATGTATGGGAGACGTATTCACAAAACTATGAAAAATTAAATGAAGTTTATGAAAGGCTGAAAAAGAAATTATTGTATGATAAAAACGATGATTATAGTTTCCCCGAAGGACATAATATTATACAGGAAAGTTCAATCCGCTATGGACAGAACTTTTTCCGTAATGCCGTCCTGAGTGCCTATGAAAATCGCTGCTGTATCACCGGAATTTCTATCCCTGCATTTTTAATTGCCAGTCACATAAAACCCTGGAAAGATAGCGAAAATAAAACGGAAAAAGCTAATCCTCATAATGGTCTTTGTCTCAATGCACTGCATGATAGAGCTTTTGACCAAGGGTATATTACTATCAGTACCGATTACAAAATCATTGTTTCAGATGTATTAAAGCGAAAAAACAATTTAGATGATACGACACGCGACTGGATTTGTTCCTTTGATAAAAAGCAAATTACCCTGCCCCATCGGACACTTCCTGATTCTAAATTTTTGCAATATCACAACGATGTGATTTTCAAGCGGTAATCCCAATTTTCATTGTATTTTATCGCATAAAACAATCATATTATTTCTCACTTGTCAAGCTTTTTTTCTAAATCAGCCCAAATCTTAATTTTCGTCTAATCTAGACATTTACCATTGTAGTTTTTGATACGTTTGTATCAATGAATACTATATATAAGCGAATATACATAAAAGCACTGCCCAGTAAAGGCAGTGCTTTTATGGTGTTACATTTTTAGGTTTTTCCTTTCTTTTCTTAAAAAAAGATTTTTGCTGATTGTCCGGGGAAATTGGATTTTTTTGCCGGACAGGATAACGGTCAGGCTCCTTTTTCTTCTTCACCTTCTTCCAGCCAGGTGCACGGTTCCAGTGGTGTGTCCGGCTTGATATAGATGTCGGGACGGTGGCATGCTTCGACGCCTTTTGCCCGGAGTCCCCGTTTCGTATTTACGAAATAAAAGGTCCCATCGGGATAGTTCGTATCTAAGATGCATTCGGCATAAAATTTCAACTGCACTTTTTTATCCAGATGCTTCCACAGGGGATGGGTGAGTTCAATCAGAGATTGTATCATCGGTTTCTCCTCCTTTCTACGTAGGCTGTATATCATACGGCGTCAGCCAGTCGCGTAATTTCTGGATGGCTTTGCCGTAGATTTTGGAGATGTATTGATGGGTCACGCCGAAATGGGCGCCCAGTTCACGGACGGTCTTGTTTTCGTAGATCCGGCCGGTGACAATCTGCCGTTCTCTCGGTGGCAGGTTCTGCAAGGCTTTCTGCAGGATCTGATTCCGTTCGGTCTCGATAGCTGCTTCAGCCGGGCCGGGCGCATCATCAGCCATCGCATCTGGCAGGTCGGTCCATTGGCCGCCGCTGTCGATGCTCTGGCCATAATGACGGCGGTCGTAGGCCATGCGTGCCGTTTCGTTGCGCACGTACCGATGGATTTCCTTTTTTAGGAAATAGTGAAGCTGCTGCAGGCTGGAAAAATGGGTGCCATCCCACCGGCAGACAGCTTCATGAAGTCCGCGCAGGGTGGCCTGCCGGGCTTCGGAGAGGTCCGTATAATACGATACATACCGGGAGCTGACCGCGCCCATGAGCGGCCCGTACTGCTCTGCCAGCTGGGAAAAGGCCGCCGTGTCACCGTCCTTGGCGCGGGATAATACGTCTAAAGTCCATTTCCATTGTACCTTATTTTCATTTGTCATTCTACAAAAAACTCTCTCCTTTCACCGGCAAAAAACAGGGCGGTAACACAATACAGACACATCTATTGTGTTACCGTCCCTTATGCTTGCGCTTATTCCAGGGTTTCTACCTGGCGGGTGACTACCTGGGAGCTCTTGAGCGCCATCAGGTCCCCGTTGGCAGTAGCAAATATCTTGCCGTCGATGACGGCTTTGACTGCATTTTCTACGGCCTCTTTATCAAGGCCCGGTTTCGGGTTGCGGATGCTGTACGATACGGTCTTGCCTTTCGGGTCGATCAGTACCAGACTAAGCGTCCGCGTTTCTTTTTTAGCCATTTCTTTCTCCTTTCCGCCGGCCGCACGGCTGGCGGCTTCTTTCACCTGCCTCACCCGATCTGGCACCATCTGCCGCGTCGTCGTCAGTCGCCATAGCGCCGCTATGACTCCCTCCATCCTCCTTGCAGCTGGTACCATCTCGTGCGATTCAGGTTAGAAAGCGCCGCCCGTCGTGTGGCCTATATGCTAATTTTTTGTAAAAATAATCGGTTCGACGAACCGGCTTCGATGAACGAACTACGGCCTACGATTTACGGTCCTTTCCTTAAACATCAAACTTCAAACTATCCCTTCACACGGCCTGCGGGCCTTACCCCTCAATGACGTTTTCGGTGACTTCGGAGATGCGGATGAGCGCATCTTCCTGCAGTCCGGCCAGTGCTTCTGCTGCGCCGTAGACGGCGGTAGCATCGGCATTACCCTTCAGATTCTTGAAGGTGATCTGACGGGTCTTTTCGTTGTCGTCGGCGTCCCGGTAGGATACGACGAGTTTCAACTTATTGGATAAGTTACTACGTTCTGCCATTCCTTTTCCTCCTTTCCGCTGGCCGCACGGCTGGCGGCTTCTTTCACCTGCCTCACCCGATCTGGCACCATCTGCCGCGTCGTCGTCAGTCGCCATAGCGCCGCTATGACTCCCTCCATCCTCCTTGCAGTTGGTACCATCTCGTGCGATTCAGATTAGAAAGCGCCGCCCGTCGTGTGGCCTATATGCTAGTTTTTTTGTATAAATAGTTGGTTCGACGAACCAGCTTTGATGAACGAACTACGAACTACAACCAACGGCCCCGCCGACGATTCAGACGGGAAACCGCCATCGGTCGTGGGTCCTAATTGCTAATTTTTGTATGAAAATATGCGGTTCGACGAACCGGCCTCGTCAAACTTCAAACTTCAAACTGCCTTTTCTCTCCCTTTCCACTAACCACCAGCCGCTAACGGCGGCCCTTCCTACGCCGCTTTTCCTTCCAACTGTCCCATGTACTGGATGATGGCGGTTGCTATGGCGTCGGCGGTCCGGCCTTTCCGTTCTTCGTAGCGCCTGATGTCGTCATCGTTGTCGATGAAGCAGACTTCTACGAGTACTGCCGGCATGGATGTGCTATTGATGACCAGGAGGTTCATGTTTTCCTTAATGCCCCGGTCGGGCAGTTCCAGTGCGGCACAAACATTCTGCTGTATGGCGTGGCCTGCCATGACGCTGTGCGGGGTATAGCTCACGAAGGTCTCCGTGCCCGTGGCGTGCCTGTTGAAGGCGTTGAAATGGATGGACACGAAGAGGTCGGCCTGCCAGCGGTTGGCATTGCAGATGACGCCAAAGAGGTCGTCGTTCTGCTCGACGATATTGCGGATCCGGTGCTGGTCGAGGCGTTTCGAGATGAGCCAGGCCAGGTCCCGGGCCAGCTGTGCTTCTGTCAGGGCCAAATGGTCATTGACGGCTCCCGGGTCACGGAACATATCATGGCCGGGATTGAGGTAAACAAACATATTCGCTCTCCTTTCTTCGTGGAAATTCGACGCGCCTGCGCTCAGCAGGCTTGCGGGAACGCATATTGAGTGTCACTTCGTCGCCGATGGCGATGCCCGTCACCGGCCGGGATGAAGCCGCCGGACAGGGACAGGTGGCACTGGTACGACAGGCCGCATAGGGTCTGAGCGATACCAGCATCTCGATAGCCTGACGCACGAAATAGACGATGCGTTCTTTGGGAAAATGTCGGATAAATGGATTCATAAGCATGTCTCCTTTCACTCTATAAGGGGGACGGATTTCGTCACTTGGCAACCAATCGGCCACACGGCAGGAAACTTCTTTCCCCTGCCTCACCCGATCTGGCACCATCTGCCGCGTCGTCGTCGGTCACCATAGCCCCGCTATGGCTCCCTCCATCCTCCTTGCAGCTGATGCCATCTCGTGCGATTCAGGATAGAAAGCGTTTCCCGTCGTGTGGCCTGTAATGCTATTTTTTGTAAAGATAGTTGGTTCGACGAACCGGCAGTGTAGCAAGCTACCCCTGCGAAGGACCGCTTCTCAGGGACGGCAAAGATACCCTGCACGTCGAACCGGCTTCGTCAAACATCAAACATCAAACTTCAAACTGCCTTTTCTTCCCACTAATCACTAATCACTGACCGCGGTCCATCACAACGCCAGCCTTCCTTCCTCGTACCTTGCATAGCGGCGTTGCTCGTGGTGGAGCAGGCGCAGGATGTGGATGATGTCGGCCTGCCATTTCCGGAGGGGCTGTTTCATCCGGTCGTATTCGCTCTGGCTGCGGTAGCCGTGCCCGCCGATGACGGGGCGGATGATGTAGCCATAGGCGGCATCGGGGATGAGGATAGCACCGCCGGCCCGCAAAAAGCACAGGCAGTCCGCCAGGTCCGTACTGACGAACATGGCGTGGAAGAAGAACCGTTCCCAGATGGCCGAATCTTCGGGATGGTATTCCCGGAAATCGTCCGTATATTCGCTGACCGGCCAGTCCTCCGGCTCTGCCACGGCTTCGACTTTCTCGATAAGTTTTATTGTCAATGTGCGGATATCCCTGTCGGCACGCAGCCGGGACTGGCGCCGGGTCATGGCCTCCAGTACGATGGCAAATGCCGACCGGGCCCGCTGTTGCAGATCCATAACACCGTCTCCTCGTTGGCCGCACGGCAGGAGACTTCTTTCACCTGTCTCACCCGATTTGGCACCATCTGCTTCGTTGTCATCAGTCGGCGTAGCTCCACTACGCCTCCTTCTTCCGCCTTGCATCTGGTACCATCTCGTGCGATTCAGGATAGAAAGCGTCTCCTGTCGTGTGGCCTGTATGCTGATTTTTGTGTAAAAATAGTCGGTCCGTCAAACCGGCTTCATCAAACATCAAACATCAAACATCAAACTATCTCTTCCCACTAACCACCAGCCGCTAACGGCGGCCCTTCGTAGCTCCACTACGCCTCCTTCTTCCGCCTTGCATCTGGTGCCATCTCGTGCGATTCAGGATAGAAAGCGTCTCCTGTCGTGTGGCCTGTATGCAGATTTTTGTATTAAAACATGAGGTTCGACGAACCGGCTTCGATAAACGAACTACGGCCAACGACCTACTGCCCTTCGTAGCCCTGCTACGCCTCCTTCCATCCTCCTTGCATCTGACGGCCCCGTCGGCGATGCCTGACGTAAAACGCCGGCCGTCGCGGCACTATCTTGCTGATTTTTGTGTAAAAATAGTCGGTCCGTCGAACCGGCTTCGATAAACGAACTACGGCCCTTCGTAGCCCTGCTATGACTCCTTCCATCCTCCTTGCATCTGACGGCCCCGTCGGCGATGCCTGACGTAAAACGCCGGCCGTCGCGGCACTATCTTGCTGATTTTTGTGTAAAAATAGTCGGTCCGTCGAACCGGCTTCATCAAACATCAAACATTAAACATCAAACTATCTCTTCCCACTAACCACCAGCCGCTAACGGCGGCCCTTCCTTCCCTTTCCCCGCGCGGGCCAGTTCCCGTGACCGGGTTTGAGCGGGGGAGTCTCCAGCTCCCCGCTCTTCCCGTCCGGGACTGGCTGCCAATTTTGAGGGTGATACTGTCCATATCTATATATATGCCAATGTGGGCAGGTGTTTTGGGCAGGCATTTATTACGTTTCGATTTATCTTTTTCTTATATATACGTTTCCTTTTTTATTCCTTTCTAAATCCGTGCTTTCGTCTATGTACCGTTTAATGGAACTGCGGCTCATGCCCATTTTTTTCATCAGGTCACCTATATAGACTTCTTCCTTTTCCTCCATAATTTCATCAAATACTTCCCGCATGAGCTGCTGGTTGCTGAGGCATTTTTGTTTTTTTCCAGCCAGCATGTCTTCCCGTCCCCGGCCCAGGTTGTCCAGGTCTTCGTTATACGAGGCGATGAGGCCCGTGTAGTCGATGTGGTGGATGGGATAGTCGAAGGTGATGTAAAAGGGCAGCGGCGGGGCGAATTCGCGCAGGATGGCCTCAATCCGGAAGGCCGGCGGGGCTCCGATAGGGCTTTTGACGTCGAGCATGTCGAGGATAGCGTCGGCGTCACGACTGAATACGCCTGAGCCCGATGCCCGGTCCTGTGCTTTTTTGACGGTCTGGCTGCCTTTGCTGTAGTGATGGCAATAGATGACAGCGCACTGTTTCACTGCCGCCAGTTTGTCCAGCTGGTTGCAGAACTGCCCCATGTCAAAGGCACTGTTTTCGTCGCCATTGGTGATTTTGTATATAGGGTCGAGGACGATGGCCATGTAGTCTTTCCCGGCTGTCCGGCGGACGATATCGCGGACCAGTTGTTCCATGGGGCGGGCATGACCGCGGCAGTTCCACAGGTCGATGGCGTCGTCATGGTCCCCGGCAAGGCCGAGGGCATTGTAGATCCGGCAGAACCGGTCAATACAGGACGCTCTATTTAATTCCAGATTGATATATAAAACATTGCCCCGGTGGCAGGGGAATTGTCCCAGCCAGGAGGTCCCTTCGGCTATGGCGATGCACAGTTCGATGAGGGCAAAGG
>NZ_DGRS01000034.1:0-33541 GCF_002391155.1 Megasphaera sp. UBA4382
ATGTTGTAATATTAATACTATAAAATTATAAAACTCTCTCTTCTAAGCCCTATAATTTTGGGCTAATAAATAGCTTTTTTCGAAACATTTTCAAAAATGCTTGACATCACTTTTACTTGGCAGTTAGCATAAAGAAATTTCCAGCCATTCCAAAAAAATCATAAAAGCACTCGCCCCACTGTGCCAGGGCTATCATAGTTGAGCTTTCAACTATGATAGCTGAAGAAAGATGTAGAAGCACGGGAGCTTCTGCATCGGATGCCTGTACCAGGCTAAGGTACAGGCTACGCCTCGTTCCGGGTCCGCGGCTTTCCCTGTACAGGGGATACTGCCGTCCAGCATTGCCCGGGATAAAATGTGGGATGTCTCCGGGACGCGGCGCTGCCTGCCGGCCTGTTACATCCGTCTGCCTTATCTTCCCAGTGCCAGGACCAGGCGGTACATATTTTCATCCAGCGGGAAATGAAGCCGTTCTGCTTCTGTATACGGTGTCGCGACGATGCGTTCGCCTATCTGCCCGATGACGCAGTTATACGTGCCGGCCAGCAGACTGTCTATGGCCTTTTCGGCAAACAAACTGGCCATGATGGCATCCTTTGCCGACGGAGAACCGCCGCGCTGTACATATCCCAGCACTGTCAGCGTCGGTTCCAGATAGGTGTGACCTTTAATATAATCGACCACATCGGCTCCCTTGGCTGCCCCTTCGGCCACGATGACAATACTGCTCATCTTCTTCATGCGGTGAGATTCGTTGAGGTGCGTGCACAAGTCTTCCAGTGATACTTCATGTTCCGGTACCAGCACCGCTTCCGCACCGGCAGCCATCCCGGCATACAGGGCGATAAATCCGGCATGCCGGCCCATGACTTCAATGACGGCGACGCGGTCATGGGAAAAAGCCGTATCGCGGATCTTATTGACCGACTCCAGGACCGTATTGACCGCCGTGTCGAAACCGACCGTATACTCCGTCCCCCCCATATCGTTATCAATCGTACCGGGGATGACAATCGTAGGGATTCCCAGACGGCTCAGGGCCTGGGCACCGCGCATCGATCCGTCGCCACCGATGACGACCAGCGCATCCATTTCCTGTTCGCGGATATAGTCTGCCGCTTTTTTCTGCGTTTCTTCTTCCAAAAATTCCAGGCAGCGGGCCGTGCGCAGCATCGTACCGCCGCGATGAATGATAGCACCGACACTGCGGCGGTTAAGTGGCATGATTTCATGACTTAAAAGTCCTTCATACCCCCGGATGATACCCGTGACTTCCAGTCCCTTTTCGATCGCATACCGGGTAACGCCACGGATAGCCGCATTCATGCCCGGCGCATCACCACCACTTGTGAGTACACCAATTTTATTTATCATGATGACCATCTGCCTCCTTTGGCTCACGGGAAACGAAGACTATATCGTCTCCTTTAATTCGTTTTACAATAATATCTACAATTTCTTCAGCACTGTAATCCGTCGTATCGACGACATAATCACAGTACGGATATACATGCTTCCACTGGGCATCCATGCGCGTTACAAAAGCATGGAGATTGTCATAGTCTACCGTCGGCCTCTTGCCAATATGGCGTCCCACCCGCTCTTCCACGCGGTACGGCTGGGAACGGAGGGCCACGATATACCCATGACGATGGAGGATACGGTATGTTTCGATATTCATGGGGAAATTCCCGCCAAAAGAAATAACCGCTTCATGGTAGCGGCTGACCTGTTGCAGCACATTGATTTCCCGTTCACGGAACACCTTTTCTCCTGCCCGTTCAAAAAAGTCAGCAATAGACTGTCCCATCTGGCGTTCAATGCGGCGGTCCGTATCGACAAACTGCCATCCCAGACGAACGGCTAGTTTGCGTCCTATATGGCTTTTGCCACTGCCCATCATGCCTACGAGAACTATATTGCGCTTGATCATACCCTTCCCCTCCTTGCAGTATATTGCACCTGCAACGTATTTCATTTATTTATTATAGCAAAAATTGAAAGGTATGAGTATATATAAATTAAAAAAACAAGCATAAACAAATGCCCCTGTCAGTCCAGCTTTCCGCATGGACTGACAGGGGCATCTGCCATCGTTCAGTTGCGCTATACGTCTGTTATATGCCGTTGTTATCGAAATAATCGGCCAGACCTTTTACGATGCTTTCGGCAAAGTTCTGCTGCTGTGCTTCCGAGTTCAGGGCTTTTTCTTCACCCGGATTGGAAATGAAGCCTAGTTCCAGCAGGGTCGCCGGCATGTTCGTGTGGAGCAGGACGTAGAAATTAGCCGTCCGTACGCCCCGGTCCTGGAAATTCGTCGCCTTCATATTCTGATTATGAATATACTTGGCAAGGCCTGCATCATGGGATGTCTTGCTGTTGTAATAAGCCGTTACGCCACCGGCATCAGCCGAGGAGTAAGAATCGATGTGGATGCAGACAAAGGCATCGGCCTTGGCCGCATTGGCGATATTGCAGCGGGCCTGCAGTTCTTCTACGGCCCCGTCATTCGGTGCATACACATCGACATCGGTCGTGCGGGTCATGATGACGTTGGCCCCGGCCTGCTGCAGGAGAGTCTGTACTTTTTTGGAAATGGCCAGGGTAATATTCTTTTCCTGGCTGAACGCGCCGAGGGCTCCCGTATCACTGCCACCGTGGCCGGGATCTATGCAGATGGTCTTGCCTTTCAGCCCCTTGGTCAGGCTGTAGCTGGCACTGCCGCCGTAGGATGGCACCGTAACGGATGAACCGCCCGTTTTAGTTCCCTTCGTATTTTGCGAGGAATGAATGCCGATAGATTCATTGCCCCAGTGTTTCCACTGTTTTACTTTACCGGATTTGTCATTGACATCGACGACTACCCGGTCTGAGCGGTTGGCTTTCTTATCTCCCGGCAGGGTAAATACCTTCACATCCTGAGCCGTGACCTGGCGTGGAACCTTGATATTCAGGTCCGTACCGGACGAACGCTGGGTCAGCCAGATACGGGATACGACATTGGAATTGGCATCGTACTGCTTCTGCACATTTTTATCGATTTTCGTATTTGGCAGCGTAACCGTCACGTATCGGCCGCTCTTGTCGATATACAGACGGGGCGTGACCTTTCTGGACACATCGAGGACGGTCCGGACAAAGGGTGTATTGGCATCATTGCGTGTCGCTACGCGGACACTGGTAATTTCCGTATTGGCGGCAGCCTGGACGGAAACGAGCGGCAGCAGGCAGGCAATCGCCAATAGCGGTATCATACATAATTTTTTCAGCAATTGTATCTTCTCCTTTACAAATGAACGTTACTATTATACCATACCTCCTGCTCTATTTTAAGTTCTGAATTATCACAAATCCGTCACAAAGTTCTATCTCCGTGTGCCGTTTTTATCGTATAGGATGTACCGTCGCTATCAATCGAAATGGTCCCGTCCCGGTCGGTACGATAGATGGGTATACGATATGCCGCAAGGAGAGAGACGACTTCCCTGTGAGGAAATCCGAAGGAATTGCCAGCTCCGCAGGAAATGACCGCTGCCGACGGGGCCGCTTCTTTTACCAGTTCTTCTGTCGTGGCCGTACGGCTGCCGTGGTGGCCGTTTTTCAGGATCGTCGTCCTCAGCGCCCCGGATGTCATGTACTGCAGCAGGACCCGTTCACTTTCCTTTTCCGCATCGCCCATGAACAGCATAGAGAAAGTCCCGTATTCCAGGCGGCAGACGAGAGAAAAATTATTCTCCCTGCCCTGGGAAGACTGGAGCGCCCCGTATCCCCGTTCTCCCCGTGCGGGTGGCGATACAATTTCCAGAGTCAGCCCGTCCGTCCAGGACAGTACCTGTCCGCGCTGCAGTGTTTTACAGGCAATCCCCTTTTGGGCAGCTATCTTACGGTAGTGGGCATATACGGGAGAATCCGATTTCTGCCCGTTGTCATAAATGCAGGCGACCGGCAGTGTTTCTAATAACACCGGCGCACCGCCAATATGGTCTTCGTGAGGGTGGGTCAGGATCAGCGCTTCCAGTTGGCGCACGTGGAACTGCTGCAGCTGGGACAAAAGCCGGTCCGTGCCGTCGCTGTCCCCGCAGTCGATGAGGAAATCACCTGTCTTATGCCGTATGAGTACAGCATCTGCCTGTCCGGCCGACAGGACGTGAATGTGCAGATTGCTGTCATCGCGCGTATGTGATGCACAGCCTGCCAGACAAAAAACAAGGACTGTCGCCAGTATCAGTGCGATACGGAACAGTCCTTTTCCCTTACAGGGATACACGAATTATGCCTCCGTCACCAGGGGCCGCTGCAATACGGGCAGCGGACGGTTGTCTTCCAGGCGGGTAATGACCCGGGGAACGGCATCGGCCACTTCCATAGGCAAAAATCCATAGGAGCCATACGTGTCATGGCAGACATCGCCGGCGGCACTATGGAGCCACACCGCCGCGCAGGCTGCCGTGGTCAGGCTGGTCATGCCGTCGTGTACGGCCAGGGCCGCTACCATGCCCGTCAGGATATCTCCCATGCCGCCACAGGCCATGCCGGCATTGCCGCCGGGATTGACGTAGGCGTGGAGTGTCCTGGGCGAGACGATGACGGTCGGCGCCCCTTTCAGGACCAGCGTTACCTGCCATTCCCGGACAAACTGTTTGGCTGCAGCGATACAGTCTTTTTTGATATCCGCCAGGGGCAGTCCGCTGAGACGGCTGAACTCTGCCAGATGAGGCGTCATGATGATGCGTCCGCCGTAAGGTGCAATGAAATCCCGTTCTCCTGCCAGAAGGTTCAGGGCATCGGCATCAAGTACCAGCGGGCACGACGTGTGGGCAATGACTTCTTTCAGGAACATCCTGGTATCTTCCTGTTTTCCCATGCCCGGTCCCATGGCCAGTACCGACCAGTTCCGGCTTTCTTCGATGATTTCTGCCGCATCGGCTGCCGTAAAATGATCGCCCGTTCCGACGCCGCGCACCATAGCTTCAGCCTGCCGGCCAATGCAGTAAGGCGCCGTACGCGCCGGCACCCGCAAAAAGAGCTTGCCTGCCCCGCTGCGAAGAGCGCCGCGGGCAGCCATCAGGGCCGCTCCGGCCATATCACTGCTGCCGGTCACGATAGCGACCGTGCCATGCGTTCCCTTATGGGAATCGGGACTGCGCGGCACCAGGACTTCCGATATGTCGCTTTCTTCCAGCATATACGCCCCATCGTCTTCCCGTCCGGTCAAAAGCGGCCGGGGCATGCCGATATCGTCGCAGACGACAACACCGGAACAAGTGCGTCCCGGATACAGGAGCAGTCCCCGTTTCCAGACACCGAAGGTGACGGTCATATCGGCAAAGACCGGCCCGGCCGCCTCTTCATCGCCACTGCCGCTGACATCGCCCGTATCGGCATTGACGCCCGTCGGGATATCGACGGCAATGACCCGGAGCGTACCCGACGCGGCCACTTCGTTGACCATATTGACTATCCGGCTCACGGGCATGCGCAGCGTGCCGTGGAATCCCGTTCCCAGAATGGCGTCGATGACGACCTGGCTGGAAGACAGGCGCCGGTACAGCCTGTCCCATGCCTTGTCCGATGGCGCAAAGTAATCGATGAGGCACGTTTCTTCCTCGGCCAGTTCCTGCAGCGTATGGAGATGAGCCCGGGCTTCCGGACTATACGATTCCACCGTTCCCAGTACATAGACGTATACCCGGGCGCCACGGTTCAGCAGATGACGGGCGATGACAAAGCCGTCTCCGCCGTTATTTCCCTTGCCACACAAAATGACAACGTCCTTACCCTGCCAGCCATGAACGGCTGTTTCTGCATGGGTAACGACGGCATGGCCGGCATTTTCCATGAGGACCGCCGGCGCGATGGCATACTGGCCGTGCATGGCCGTCTGGTCCATGAGCCGCATCTGGGCCGCCGTATTGAGTTTTTGCATGAGAACCTCCTTAAGGTGATTACAAGTATAACGCCGGGTCAACGGCTTCCCCATTGACGCGGATTTCAAAATGGACGTGGGGCCCTGTCGAATTTCCCGTAGAACCGGCATAAGCAATGATGTCTCCCTGCTTTACGGTCTGCCCGGTTATGACATTGAGGCGTTCATTATGGCCGTACAAGGTCGTCATGCCATTGCCGTGATCAATGACGACGGCATTGCCATAGCCGCTGATCCAGTCGGCTTCGACGACGACGCCACCCATGGCTGCCTTGACTGGCGTACCGTAATCCACGCCGATATCCATACCGGAATGAAGGATCTGCCGGCCATAAATGGGATGGATGCGGTATCCGAAGGGAGATGTAATGACGCCCTTCACAGGCCAGATCATATCACCCCTGCCCGGCCCGGCAAAGGGTTTGCGCCCTTTAAAATCTTTTTTGATAGATTCACTGAACGGCTTGGAAATGCTGTCTTTGGAATCGTGCCAGTGGCTCCACTGCTGTACCTTGCCTGACTTGTCGTTCACATCGATGACGACGCGGTTGCTGATTTTCTGTTTGGCATTGCCATCCAGCGTAAAGACTTTCAGATCTTTCGTATTCACCGCTTTGGGCACGCGGATGCGGACCTCCGCATGAGGGCCCTTATTTCCAAGTTCCAGCCGTGAAATGACGTTCTGATTTACCTGGGGGCGGGGATTGATGCTCCGGCTCAGGTTGGTATTGGGAATCGTGACAACGATATTGTAGCCGCTTTTATCAATGGCAAACCGCGGCTGGACCGGCCCGGTGACATCCAGGACGGTGCGGACAAAGGGTGTATCGGCATCGTTGCGGGTCACGACGCGGACATTGGTAATATTCGTTTTAGATGCCCCTTGGGAAATTCCCACGGGCAGCAGGCTGGCCACGACAATGAGAGGCCAGATCAGAAATTTCTTGTACACACTATCTTCTCCTTTATGTGCTATGAATTCAACGCCTCTATTATAGCACATCGGGAATAGAAACTTAATCTCCACTCTAAGGAATTATCGTCACAGCCAGACGACCTGGGCGATGGCATACTGGCCGTCATGTGCCAGGGACAAGGACAACTCCCCCCGTTTCTCCAGCAGTACCGCACAGGCTCCGTGCAGGACAAAGGAGGGTGCGCCCAGCTCATCGTGCCGCACTTCCACATCGGTCCAGGCCCCTTTGCGGAAGCCCGTGCGGCAGGCTTTCCAGAATGCCTCTTTGGCAGCAAACATGGCGGCAAAGGAAGCATACTGTCCCTTTCCCCGGCTGCGGCAGTAGGCAATTTCCTGTTCCGTAAATAAGCGCTGCAGGGACTGGCCGCGGGTACAGACCAGTTTTTCCATGCGCCCGATTTCTACAATATCTACTCCACAAGTCATACAGAGTCCTCCCAGACGGGCATGTTCCCGTTTTAAATCTTGTTTGAAGTTTGAGGTTTGATGCTTAAAACGACAAGAGGCTGTCGCATTAAGTATTTCCTTAATGCGGCAGCCTCTCTTCTGACCCATGCTCTTTACCATTTCTGCATGCGGATACAGACGGCAATGCCTTCCAACAGCACCTTGAACGTGGCAAAAGCGACGGTCACATCATCATATACGTTAGGTGCCACTTTATACGAAATAGTGACTTCCTTTTTCTGATAATCATACCGCAGGCCATGCAGATTGGATTCAAACGTATACTGCGGCGCCGGTATCTTGAACTGTGGCGGCTTTTCGACCTGAAGGCCATGCAGCATGCGTTCCAGAAGAACGCGTTTAGGGACTTCTACCTGAAGCATTTCTTCCACAAAATTATCCAGCACAGACATGGATGCCTCAGTTTTCGTCAAAGAAATAGGCGTGGATGGCACGGACAGCTGTATCTACCTGTTCTTCAGAAATGAGGCAGGTGATGCTGATTTCCGAAGTGGAAATGATTTCAATGTTGATATTGTTTTTGCCTAGGACGCCGAACATACCGGAAGCAATGCCCGGATGGCCGGCCATGCCGGCACCGACGACGGAGACTTTCGCCATCTTGTCATCGATGAGGATATCTTCGACAGGCATCATCCCTTTAATCTGTTCCAGTACGTCTTTGGCAGACGCCAGTTCATCCCGGGAAATCGTAAAGGTAATATCCGTTACGCCTTCGTTGGCAACGCGGACACTCTGGACGATCATATCGACAACTACGTTGGCATTGGCCAGTGTTTCAAACAATTTATACGCGTAGCCCGGTTTGTTGGGGATTCCCAGAACGGTGATTTTAGCAACATTTTTATCTTCTGCGACGCCGCGGATCAGATACTGTTTGATTTCCATGGAATAAGCCTCCTGTATGATAGTACCTTCGTTTTCGGAAAATGTGGAACGGACATGGATGGGGATATTGAAACGGCTGCCCATTTCAACGGCCCGGGGCTGCATGACGCCAGCGCCGAGTTTGGCCATTTCCAGCATTTCTCCGTAGGTAATTTCTTTCATTTTCTGCGCATTGGGCACGACGCGGGGATCCGATGTATAGATGCCTTCTACGTCCGTGTAGATTTCGCACACATCGGCATGGATGGCACCGGCGATAGCGACAGCCGTCGTATCCGAGCCGCCCCGGCCCAGTGTGGTGATGTCGCCCGAATCCGTAATGCCCTGGAACCCGGCGACGATGACGATATTTCCTTCATCCAGCGCTTTTAAGATGCGGTCCGGCTGGATGTCCAGGATACGGCCCTTGTTAAAGGCGTCACTGGTAGTGATGCCCGCCTGGGCACCCGTAAAGGAAATCGACTTGTGGCCGGCTTCCTGGAAAGCCATGGCCATCAGCGCAATGGAGACTTGTTCCCCCGTAGAAAGAAGCATATCCATTTCACGGCCATATGTTTTCGATGTGATCTGGCTGGCCAGTTCAATCAGTTTATCCGTTGACTTACCCATAGCTGATACGACGATGACGATTTTGTCATCGGGCTGGGATCCTTTGAGCACGCGCTGTACGATAGCGCGCATCTTATCCGGCGTGGCTACTGAGCTGCCGCCAAATTTCTTCACAATTAATGCCAACTTATATCCCTCGCTTTTATTGAATTAAAGCCTGTAGTATACGTCACTAAACGACTACCTCCTGCCATGATATCATGCACTACGCCTATTGTAAAGTATCAAAAAAATGTATACAAAAATTTTGTCATGCCTGACGAAATTTATACTGATAATACACTGCCTACGGTCATCCAGACAGGCAGAACGCACCAAAAAAGGCTGCCACACCGCAGATGGTGCAACAGCCTTTTCCTGTCGTGGTATGATGAGTAATCAGTAAGCCGAGTTTTGTTCTGCCTTGCGGCAGCGACAATCATCTATCTAGACATACTGTTGCCAGCATGTTCAAGCGACACAACCCGGAAGATCAGCGGGCCGCTTCATCCCTTCCCTATTCGGTCTTGCTCCAGATGGGGTTTACCTAGCCAGTACATTGCTGCACTGCTGGTGCGCTCTTACCGCACCGTTCCACCCTTACCGCTTGCGCGGCGGTACACATTTCTGTGGCACTATCCCTAAAGTCACCTTCGCCGGACGTTATCCGGCATCCTGCCCTGCGGAGCTCGGACTTTCCTCTGACCCGGAGGCCAGCGATTGTCATTCATACTCATCTGCGTAATCGTATCATAAATCGCCCGTGCCGTCAAGGGAGAAGTGTCGTTGATCGTCTGCCGCCCCGTCCTATCGCGGCCAGTCGTGAAGGGACGGAATGCCGTATGCCGATTGGGCATGGCTGACAGCCCGGCGTATGGCCTGTTCCACCGCATAGGCAGCAAGGGTGCCGACGGTGTTGAGCTCTGCCGACACATTTCCTACGCTGAGGGCGTACAGGGCATCGCCGTCGGCCGTCGTATTGACCGGCCGGATGGTCCGCACCAGACCGTTGCTGGCAAGTGCTGCGATTTTTCCCATATGGGCCTTGTCAAAGGCCCCGTTGGTCACGACGGCCCCGATAGTCGTGTTGGTCGTCCCGCCGGCGGCCTGGCGCTGGGAGAACAGCGTGTCCGTCGTGCCGTATTCTTCCAGGAGCACCCGGCGCGTATCGGCAAATCCCCTGCCTTCACGGCTGCGCATGCCTGCCAGGATCTGGCCGTCTTCCCCGAGCACGTCGCCCAGGGCATTGACGGCCACGACGGCGCCGACCTGCAGGTCCCCGGTCTGTACGGCATAAACTCCCAGGCCGGATTTCATCATAAAGGAAGGGCCGCAGCATTTCCCGACCGTCGCTCCCGTACCGGCGCCGTGATTGCCCATGAGGGTATGATTCTGTTCGGCCTGTACACAGGCTTCATATCCCATGGCCGCATCAGGCCGCACATTGCTGCCACAGCCCAGATCGTAAATACACGATGCCAGTACGAGAGGGACCTTGCAGATCCGCGTGTCGAAGCCGATATCGTGTTCTTCCAGATACTGCATGACGCCGGCTGCCGCGTTGAGGCCAAAGGCACTGCCACCGCTTAAGAGTACAGCATGGATGCGTTCCGCTGCCGCCCGGGGATTGAGCAGTTCCGTCTCCCGGCTGGCCGGGCCGCCACCGCGCACGTCCAGTCCGCATGGCGCCCCATCGGGACAAATGAGGACGGTGCATCCCGTTCCTCCGGCCGCATCTTCACTGCTGCCGATACAAAAGCCCTGTATATCCTGTAAGGAAATTTCACGCAACATGTTCTCACCTGCTATTTCTTTTCAAAGTCTTTCCAGAGCATGCTGGGCTGGATGCCCGTATTGTTCTGGTACTTGCCGCCGTGATAAGTATCGTATTCTCCATCGATATCGTGATAGTAAATCTGGCAGATTTCCACATCAGGATAAATGCGGATCGGCTGGACGCAGAAGATTTCCAGTGTCCAGTAGCCGGCAAATCCCACATCGCCGAATCCCGCCGTGACGTGGATGAACACGCCCAGACGTCCTACGGAAGAACGGCCTTCCAGCATGGGGATGTAGCCATCGGTCTTCGTGTATTCGTTGGTCCGGCCCAGATAGAGCTTATTGGGCTGGAGGACATATCCCGATTTGGGGATGTAAATAGTGGAAGCCGGATTGGGTTTGGCCATATCCAGTTCGTGATGATCGTACACCATCAGTTCGTGGTATAAGGACAGATTGTAGCTATTTGGGTTGACCCGTTCCGGATGAAAGGGCGTGATGATGATCTCCCTGCCCAGATGTTTGACGATTTCCTTGCCCGATAATATCATAATTTCACCTTTCTTCAGGAAATGTAGTAGTTCCGTTTTGTCTATTATAGCCCAGCACAAAGAGCCTGTGCAAGCTATTTGTTATGATAGAGACTGGGCACGCCGTCTACATCGGCACACCGCGTATGGCACGATGGCGTACTGCAAGTCCAGTAGACACCATACGGCCCTTCCCGCTTCTGGAAATAGCCATCCCGGCAGCGCGGGCACTTGTAGGTCTTATCGATGTCCGCCGGGGATGCCGCCTCCACCGGCTCCGTGGCCCGGCAGGACGGATACTGGCTACACCCGTAAAAATCGCCGTACTTGCCATGGCGCAGGATCATCATGCTGCCGCACTTCGGGCAGCGCCTGCCTTCGCCTTTCTGCCGGCCCATATCGGCTTTTCCTGCGGCGGCGATGAGTGTTTTCAGGAAGGCAATCTGATCGGCCAGGAAAGCATCGAGGCTGTCCTTTCCCTCACTCATCTTGTACAGCCGGTCTTCCCAGATGGCCGTTTCGTCAGGATAGACCATGGCATCGGGCAGGGCATCGACGAGGAGATAGGCCATATCCGTCGGTTTCAGATATTTCTTCTTTCCCTCTTCGACGAGAAATTTACGCTGGATGAGCTCACTGATGATGGTGGCCCGCGTCGCTTCCGTGCCGATGCCCTGCACTTCCTTCAGTTTTTTCTTCAGGGAATCGTCTTTAACATACTTATATATTTCCTTCATGGCAGCCAAAAGCGTAGACGCCGTGAACCGCGGCGGCGGCTTCGTCTGCTTCTGATCGACGTTCCCCTTTTCATAGCGGACCTTGTCCCCCTTGCGGACGGCCGGCAGGTCTCCTTTGGCTTCGTCGTCTTCCTGATTCTTATCGTTGCGGTACAGCTCTTTCCATCCCCACTGGGTTACGATTTTGCCATGGGCGGCGAACTGTTCTCCTGCCGCTTCGATGGTAATCTTCGTCTGGTCGTATTCGTACAGGGGATAGAACTGGGCGATATAAGCCTGGGCAATAAGATAATACACATGCTGCTGCATTGCGTTCAGATGGGCAAAATCGCAGCGCACCGTCGTCGGAATGATGGCGTGGTGGGCTGTAATCCTGCTGTCGTTCCAGGCCCGGCTCTTGATGGACGGGTCGGCGCCGGAAACCCAGCCCGGCAGCTGTCCTGCCTGTATCTGCCGCAGGTTGTCCAGTATGCACGGCACGTCCTTACGCTGGTTAAGCGGCAGGTATTCGCAATCAGACCGGGGATAGGTCGTCAGTTTCCGTTCGTACAACTGCTGGGCCGTATCCAGGACCTGCTGCGGGCTGTACCCGTAGCGCCTGCCTGCCAGTACCTGAAGGGCTGAGAGGGATAAGGGCAGTCGCTGTGCTTCTTTTTTCTTCGTCTTCTTCCGTTCGGCAATCGTCCCGCCGGGATCAGCCTCCAGCCTGGAGAGCAGTTCCTCTGCCTGAGCCTTGTCGATGACCCGCCCTTCCGGGTCGAGGCCGGCCTGCGTATCCTTCGGCTGCCACTGCGCCGTGATCAGGCCGTTTGGATGACGGAAATCAGCCTTGACGACGTAATAGGTGACGGGCTTGAAATTATCCAGTTCCCGCTGGCGGCGCACGACCAGGGCCAGGGTCGGCGTCTTTACCCGGCCAATGGGCAGGACCACCTTATGCCCCTGCCGGCGGGCCGCCAGGGTGTACGCCCGGGACAGGTTCATACCGATGAGCCAGTCGGCCCGGCTGCGGGCCAGGGCCGATTCTTTCAGGTGGCAGAAATCGCCGTTATCCCGCAAATCCGCCAGGGACTCATGAATGCTTTTTTCATCGAGGGCATTGAGGAGGATGCGCCGGACGGGCTTTGTATTGCCGATATAGTCCAGTATTTCATCGATGAGCAGCTGCCCTTCCCGGTCCGGGTCGCCGGCGTTGACCAGCGTATCCGCCTGTTCGATGAGCTGGCAGATGATCCGGAACTGGTCCTTACTCGCCGGGCTGACCAGAAGTTTCCACGTCTGCGGTATGATGGGCAGGTCCTCTGCGCGCCACGTCTTATAACGGCCATCGTAGTCCTGCGGTTCCGCCTGCTGAAGGACGTGGCCGTATGCCCAGGTCACGATGCCCCCGCCCGTGCGGATGAAGCCATTGCCCCGCTGCTGCGGTGGAGGCAGACAGCGGGCCAGTTCCCGGGCCATACTCGGTTTTTCAGCGATAAACAGTGTCGTCATTACCTAACATCCTCTGTCAAATATATATTACCGTTCTTCTTTCTCCTCTTCATAGCGGCGGCCCTCTTCTTCCCGCCGGAGGGTAACCCGTGCCAGGTCGCCGGCCGCCCGGATGGTACGGACAAAGGCCGGGGGAATGAGTCCGGCTTTCAGGGACTGGCCGATGAGCCGTCCCAGGATGACCCCCTTATTGCTGTACAGCCAGGAAAAATAGTAGACGCAGAGCGCATCCTGGTTGCGGGGATTTACATGCCAGAGCATGCGGGGCGGGTAGTCGTGATAATTGAGGTCGAGCTTGCGGCATGCCTTCTTGAGCATGTCCGTCGTCGCACGGGCATGTTCGCCATTGGCCGTATCGATGATGCGGTCCAGCTCGCGCCGTTTCCCGTGGGAAATCATCGTCTTCACCAGATCCATTTCGAAGCAGATGCCGTCGGTGAAAAACGTATTCTTCTCATGCCCCTTGCTGCCTTTCACATCGGCGTCATACAGCACTACCGTGGGAATATGGAAGAATTGCAGCAATTTCCGGATCTTGGCAATGGAACTTTCCCCGCGGGCATTAATCAGGCAGATGCCGTAGTAATCAAAGGGAAGTCCCAGGGTCGTGCCGAAGAGAGAAAAACAGCCATACTCCGTTTCCCCTTCCACGATGATGACACTCCGCGAATAAAGTGCTTCCTTCACTTCGGGGAAGTGCATGATCAGGTGCTTTTCGATTTCTTCACTGAAATGAATCGTCGCCCCGCAGGCCGCCCGGACCTGACCACCGTCATGGCGGTAAAAGCGGACGATGTTGCGGTAGTCATCGACCAGGGCATCCGTAGAATGGGTGACGACGAACAACTGGCCCCGAAGGCCGTCTATGTGGAACAACCCCTTCAGCAGTTCGGCAAAGCGGGGATCCTCGTTGCTGAGGAGCTGCTTGTAATAATGGAGGATAGACCGCTGCATATACGGATGAAGATGGATTTCCGGTTCGTCGATGGACGTGATGAGCGGCAGCCAGCGCCGTCCTTTTTCATCGACGATCAGATTGTGCTCGATGGGAACGGCCTTGCTCTGGCACATGATATAAATCTGGGTAATCAGTTCCAGGGCGACGAGGGAAATGAATTTCATGTTATCCGCCAGGGACCGGTCCTGCCGGCGCAACAGACAGGACAAGAGGAAGATATCAACGTAATAAGACGAATCGAAATGACCGTACCGGGCTTCATGGCGGATGAAATTCTGCAGTTCCGGCGTAAACTCCGCAATCTGCGTCTGTCCCCACGAGGTAAGCATGTCTTCAATGGCCCGGTATACCCGTGCCGGGGCCGCGTATTCCTGGGGAAGGGACGAAGAATAGGACACGTAGCGGATGCGCCGGATGACATCCAGCGGCAGTTGTTCCCCCGTCTGTTCATCATAGAGCCGGGGATAGATTTCCTCTACGTTTTTTTCCATGCGCACCCGGATAGAGGTCATATGCTCTTCCGGAAGATCGGCAAAGGCCTCTTTATCGCTGTCGAGGAGCTGCAGTTCCAGGGTGATGACGATAGGCTGCAGTACTGAATCATAGTCATCTTCTGTAATGCCGCAGCCTTCGCTCATGAGCTTCAGCAGCCTCAAGAAACTGCTCTTGCCGATGGCATTTTCCCCGACGAGATAGTTCGCCTTTTCGTGGAACGTCATTTCTACATCCCGGAAATTCCGGTAATTTTCAATGCGTATATATCGTATGTACACATGCGTCACCTGCCCGTACTTCAGATTATCCTGTGTATGCCAACACAGAACCGCTATGTATAGTATTCGACACAAAAACACAAACACCTGCCGTCACCGGGCCGGTTCTTTCCCCGGGGCAGTAAAATACGGCCGCAGCCGTACTGCAGCCGTATGGATCATCTCATATGGAATATAAGGAAAGCCATGATAACCGCCAGTAACAGCAGGGAAACGATGCGTATCATCCTGCCTCCGCCAGCGACCTGTCTGCGGCGGGCGGAACTCTTCCGGTGTCTCCGCCGGACCGGCCCGGGATTTTCCCCGGCAGGTCTTATACTCCCGGCCATGCCATTTCCTTGCCGCCGAGAATGTGGGCGTGCATGTGATGGACCGTCTGGCCTGCTTTTTCACCCGTGTTGTAGACGACGCGGTAGCCTTCCTTGTCGAGGCCCAGTACCTGGGCTACTTTCTGGATGGCATAGAGCATCTTGCCGGCTACGTCGGCGTCGTCCGGCGTCAGGGCGGCGATACTGGCAATGTGTTTCTTGGGGATGACCAGGACGTGTACCGGTGCTACGGGAGCAATATCTTTGAAGGCATAGAAATCGTCGTCTTCATACACTTTCGTGCTGGGGATTTCACCAGCAGCAATCTTGCAAAATAAGCAGTCTTCCATTTAAATCTCCTCCTTAATGATGCCTGTTAATCTATGGTCGCAGGCTCCCGTCAGCACGACGGGAACGATGGAACCTTCCTGATGGGGTGCAAGGCCGCTGACGCAGACCCGTTCATAGTTTTCCGAAAAGCCTTCTCCTTCCGGGCCTTCCTGTTTTTCAATCAGCACCCGGACGGTCTGGCCAATCATCTCCTGCAGCCACTGGTCTTTCTGCCGGGCCGACAGATCCTGTACGATTTCTACCCGCCGTTTCTTGACGGCCGGATCTACCTGGTCTTCCATAGCCGCGGCGGGCGTTCCCGGCCGGGGCGAATAGGGAAAGGCGTGGATGTGGGAAAAGCGGAGCTTCTGTAGCGTTTCCAGTGTTTCCTCAAACAACTCATCCGTTTCACCGGGAAATCCCAGGATGAGGTCGGTCGAGACCGTCAGGTGGTGGATACGGCTGCGCAGTGTCTCTATAAGATGGATAAATTCCTCTTTTGTATATTTGCGGTTCATGGCTTTCAATATGGCGTCAGAACCCGATTGCAGGGGCAGGTGCAGATGGGGGCAGATGCGGTCCGACTGATTCATGACATGGATGAGCTCATCGTCTACTTCCAGAGATTCCAATGACCCGAGGCGGATGCGCTGTACGTCCGTTTCTGCCAGGAGGCGCCGCAGTACCAGGGCCAGGCCCGGATGGTCTGGCAGCTCCCTGCCGTAGGCGCCGAGGTGGATACCGGTCAGGACCAGTTCTTTGAACCCCGCTTGTGTCAGCCGCCGTGCTTCTTCGATGATGGCATCGGGCTGGCGTGACTTCAGGGCGCCGCGGGTGTAGGGAATGATGCAGTACGAACAGAAATTATTGCACCCTTCCTGGATTTTGAGATCCGCCCGCGTATGTTCGACTGCCGAGGGATACAGAGGGATTTCCTCGAAGGCATCGGCGCTGCGGGCATCGTGGACGGCCGTCACAGCCGCCCCGCCGCCCCGTCCCAGGAGCATCTGCACCATGGGAACGATGCGGTGCCGTTCGTTGGTGCCTATGACGGCATCGACGTCGGGCATGGATGACAACAGCTCCGGCTTGAGCTGGGCATAACATCCCGTCACAACGACGACGGCTGACGGATTGACTTTCTTGGCACGGCGGATGAGCTGCCGCGATTTTTTTTCACCTACCTGGGTGACCGAACAGGTATTGATGACGTAGACATCGGCAGCATCGCGGAAATCCCGTTCCTCATAGCCTTCCTTTAAAAACAGGCCGCGCATACTGTCTGTATCGTACTGGTTGACCCGGCATCCCAGGGTCACAAAGGCAATAGTTGGCATTATCTGAATCCTCTTTCATACATAATGATGGCAAGGGACGCTACGGCCGCCGTCTCTGCCCGCAGTATGCGGGGACCGAGGGAAACGGTCTGGCAGCTGGCAAGTTCCGTAACGGCCCTTTCTATTTCTTCCCTGGCAAATCCGCCTTCCGGTCCGATGCAGATGACCACGTCCCCGGTCTGCACGGCGGCACAACAATCGCGCAGTGGCCGCGTTTCTTTCTCAAAGGGAATGATAAAGGGCATCGTTCCGTACGCTTTCAGTAATTCTGGAAAAGACAGGACATCTGCTACTTCCGGTATATCATCGCGGCCGCACTGTTTGGCCGCTTCCTGGGCAATGCGCTGCCAGCGGAGGCGCCGGTCCCTGCGGCGCGTGTCGTTTAATTTTACTACACAATGCTCCATTTGTACAGGAACGATCATGCTGGCCCCCAGCTCGGCGGCCTTCTGGACGACCCATTCGAACTTGTCATTTTTGAGTAGTCCCGCCGCCAGGATCACCCGGCCGGCAGACCCGTCTTTCTGCCCGGTCTTCTCCAGGGGCTCGAGGAGCGCCCGCTGACTGTCGGCCTCACGGATGCGGCAGTCATAAGTCACGCCGGCTGCGTCCGTCACAGCGATAGAGTCCCCCTGGCGTTTGCGCAGCACCGTAATGATATGGTGGGAATCGTCCGCCGACAAGTAAAAAGCGGATGTAATGGGAAAATTGACGAATACCTTGCGCATTAGTTCCTCCTGAGCAAAACGGCATACCAGCCATCCTGCAGCGTATCTGACACCCATTCATATCCCGTTTGTCCTGCCATGTCCCGTATTTCCCCTATGCGGTCATCGATAATGCCGCTGACGATGACATAGGAACCGGCATGGGTATAGCTGCCCAGGTCGGGCAGCAGGGATAGGACGGCGTTGGTGACCAGATTGGCCGTGACGACATCGGCTTTCTCCCCCTTGTCCGATATGGCGCCGAGGAGGTCGCTGTGCATGACTTCCACGCAGTCGCTCAGTTCATTGAGTTCCACGTTGACTACAGCCTGATCCACGGCCTTCTGGTCGAGATCGACGGCCGTCACATGACCGGCACCCAGCCGGGCCGCCGCAATCGCCAGGATTCCCGTGCCGGTCCCGATATCATAGACGAGCTGTCCCGGCTGTATGACCTGTTCCAGATAAGACACGCACATGGCCGTCGTCGCATGAAGGCCGCTGCCAAAGGCGACACCCGGGTCGATGCGGATGACCGCTTCGACCGGCCCCGGTTCAGCCGTTTCCCACGATGGCGATACCCAGAGACGGGGGGAAATCTTCGTGGCGTGAAAGTAATCCTGCCAGCGGTACAGCCAGTCGGAATCGCTCGTCTTACGGGTCATGATATGCCAGCGTCCCATGCGGGGATTCCGTTCCTGCAGCGCCTTCATGCCCTGCCGGACGGCCGGTTCGGCCTTGTCGTCGTCTGCCGGAAAATAGGCCGTGATGCGGATCAGATCATCGTACGTTTCCTCATCGTGGATAACCGATCCCTGGCTGCCACAGTCGCACAAAATAAGAGAGACTACATCGGTAAATTCCGGAGATACAAACACATCTATTTCTTTATATTCCATATCTTTCTCCTGTCTGCTTCGGCAATTCATCCAGCAGGCGGCCCGGATGCATCGCCTGCCGTCCGCTGATTTATTTACTATTATACCATATTTTCCCCGCCTTCTGGCGACGAAAAAAGAGCCGTCCTGAGACAGCTCTTCCGGTCCTCCTCCGTTTCTGTACCGCTAAAGGAACACCGCTTATATAATATAAAACCACGTTTCGTCGTTTTCATCGACGTTCTTGACGGCCTGTTTATCTTCATCGAAGCGCAGTTCCTGATTCTTGACACTGACCTTGGTCCCCGGCGCTACCGATTTGGTGATAAATACGTTGCCGCCGATGACCGAATCGTGGCCGATGACCGTATCGCCGCCCATGATGGAAGCACCAGAATAAATGGTCACATGGTCTTCAATGGTCGGGTGACGCTTCTTGTGGACCAGCTTGCGGCCATCTTTCAGGGAAAGCGCCCCCAGGGTAACGCCCTGATAGAGTTTGACGTGTTCGCCGATTACCGTCGTTTCCCCGATGACGATGCCCGTGCCGTGGTCGATCATGAAATACTTCCCTATTTCTGCACCGGGATTGATTTCAATGCCCGTCATGCCATGAGCGTATTCCGACATGACCCGGGGGATGATGGGAATCTGCATTTTATACAGGATATGGGCCACGCGGTGGACGGAAATGGCAAACAGGCCGGGATAGGAAAAGATGACTTCCGCCTTGCTTTCCGCTGCCGGATCGCCTTCGTAAATCGCCTCGATATCCGTTTCGATATATTCCCGGATTTTGGGAATTGTCTTGAGCAGGGTCAGTGTCGCCTGTTCGGCCCGCTGTTCCACGTTATCAATCTTGACGTTCTGGGTCATCCCCTTATATTTCAGGGCGATGGTAATCTGCTTGCAGAGATTATAGGCCACATCTTCGATGACGACGGTCAGATTGTTGCCGATGTCATAGAAGCGGTAGGTCTTGTCTTTGATATATCCCGGATAAATGATCCGCAGCAGTTTGGTAATGATATCGACAATGACCTTTTTATTCGGTTTATTGAAAATGTCCAGTTTATCGATTTCCCGCTGCCCGTCGTGATTGTAGTCCGCCAGGATGCTGTCGACAACGCCTTGTATGTTTTTTGAAATCAGTTCGCCCATGTTCAACCCTTCTTATCGCATAAATATAAATATAACTATTATAGTACACTTTATAAGTATACTTGTCAAGTGCATATTTCACATGGAAATAGAAAGATAACGTAGAAGGCTGCTGCATGGAGCAAAACCTGTCATGCAACAGCCTTCCGGTGAGTTTGAAGTTTGATGTTTGAAGTTTGATGTTTGAAGTTTAGTGTTTGACGTTTAGTGTTTTTGTTATCCGATATACGTGACCAGTATGTGCAGGATTTCTTTCATGTCGATGGTGTCTTCCAGTACGCGGAAGGTGCAGCAGTCAATGGACGGAGCCCAGATTTTGAATTCCGTATCCATTTCCGAATTATCGCTCACTTCTGCCGAATAAGCCGTAATCTTGCTGTACGGGATGACCAGGGCCGCTTTGTGCCGTGCCGTATAGGCTTCGACGCGGACGCCGATGATTTTCCGGTCCGTCAGCACGACTACATTGCGCTGGGCGTTGAATTCGAGCAGTACCTGTTCGCCTTCGGCCAGAAGGTTCTGATACAATTCTTTCCTGAATCCGATTTCGTTCTTTTCTGCCAGGGTAAACTTCTTATCGTCTTTATCTGCAAACATGGTATGATCCTCCTAACGTGTAATGGAAATAAGGCTCTCTGTGAGAGACAGACTATCCTTATTATAATATTCTCCGTCATGGGAAAAAATCCTGCCGGACCGGAAAAAAATTTTCCGGACAAAACAAAAACACTGCCCGTACAGATGATACCTGCACCGGCAGTGTCCTGTGGCAAATTATGCATTTCCGGCAATCGTACCGGAGTTATTCATGGAGCGGATGAAGTCGGTCACTTTCTTTTTTACTTTTTCAAAGAAACCTTCTTCTTTAGACTCCCCCACCCAGGTTTCTCCACCAGCCCGGGCAAATTCTTTCAGGAGTTCTTTTTGTTTGGCGTTCATGCGCTTCGGCGTCGTAATGTTGACCTGCACATGATGGTCACCCCGGCGGCCATTGGAGCCCAGATAGGGTACGCCGTGCCCTTTGATCCGGAAAATAGTGCCGCTCTGGGTACCGGCCGGCACCTTCAGATCGACCTGCCCGTCGATGGTTTCCACGCGGATGGTGCAGCCCAGCGCCGCCTGTGCAAAGGTAATAGTCTGCTGGGACACGACATCGTTGCCCTGACGGGTAAACTGCGGATCGCGGCGCACGAATATGTACACATACAGATCGCCATGGCCACCACCGCGTACGCCCGGTTCGCCTTCGCCGGCTACGCGCAGGCGTGCGCCATCATCGACACCAGCAGGAATCTTGATTTTCAGTTTCTTGCGTACCTTCACTGTGCCTTCGCCGTGACATTTCTTGCATTTTTCATGGATAATCTTGCCAGTCCCGCCACAATGGGAACAGGTCCTGACGTTGACCATCTGGCCAAAAGGCGTATTCTGTACGACCCGCTGCTGGCCTGTGCCGTGGCAGACCGGACAGGTATCTACCTTGCTGCCCGGTTCGGCACCGTTGCCGTGGCAATGTTCACACGTTTCATTCTTCGGCACCTGGATTTCCATTTCCGTCCCGAAGGCAGCCTGTTTGAATGTAATGTCCACATCGAAGCGGAGATCAGCTCCCCGTTCCGGACCATTAGACTGTCGGCTGCCCTGGCCGCCAAAGAAGGAATCAAAGATATCACCAAATCCACCGAAACCGCCAGAGCTGAATCCGCCCTGACCGAATCCGCCGAATCCGCCAAAGCCTCCCTGGCCGAAGCCGCCGGCTCCGCCTGCGCCATTCTGGAACGCATCGGGGCCGAACTGGTCGTACTGGGCACGCTTGTTCTTATCGGACAAGACGCTGTAGGCTTCGTTGACTTCCTTGAACTTTTCTTCTGCAGCCTTAGGGTTGTCCCGGTTTTTATCTGGATGATATTTTATTGCCAGTTTGCGAAACGCTTTTTTGATGTCCGCTTCGCTGGCGTCCCTGGGAACGCCAAGTACTTCATAATAATCTTTTTTGCTCATATGGGCAGCCCCTCTTTACTTACAACTTACTTCTGGTCGTCATCGACAACTTTGTAGTCGGCATCGACAACTTTTTCACCGTTCTGGTTTTCCTGCTGCTGTGCACCGGCACTCTGCTGTGCACCGGCCTGCTGCTGGGCAGCCTGCTGCTGAGTATCGGCCTGTTTGTACATATCGCTGGTCAGATCGTAGAGCGGTTTGGTCAGAGCTTCCGAAGCGGCTTTGATCTTATCGACATCGTTCGTCTTGACGGCTTCTTTGAGGTCGGCAATCTTCGATTTGATTTCCGAAACTTTGGAAGCATCGGCTTTGTCGCCCAGATCCTTGATGGTCTTTTCAGCCTGATAAATCAGGGAATCAGCATTGTTCTTGGCTTCGATAGCTTCCTTGCGCTTCTTATCTTCTGCTTCGTGGGCAGCGGCTTCCTTGACCATGCGGTCGATTTCGCTCTTGTCAAGGCCGGAAGACGATTTGATGGTAATCTTCTGTTCCTTGCCCGTGCCCAAATCCTTGGCTGCTACGTTTACGATACCGTTGGCATCGATATTGAACGTAACTTCGATACGGGGTACTCCACGGGGAGCAGCGGGGATACCGGTCAGTTCGAAACGACCCAGTGTCTTGTTATCGGCGGCCATTTCCCGTTCGCCCTGCAGGACGTGGACATCGACAGACGGCTGGTTATCAACGGCTGTCGAGAAAATCTGGCTTCCCGAAGTCGGGATGGTCGTGTTGCGGTCGATGATCTTGGTGAAGACACCGCCCAGCGTTTCAATCCCCAGAGACAACGGCGTTACATCGAGGAGCAGTACGTCTTTGACATCGCCGACGAGGACACCGGCCTGGATAGCAGCACCGACAGCAACGCATTCATCGGGGTTGACACCTTTGCTCGGTTCTTTGCCCAGTACCTGTTTGATGGCTTCCTGAACAGCCGGGATACGGCTGGAACCACCGACGAGGATAATCTTGTCGATTTCATTGATAGAGAAACCTGAATCGGCGATAGCTTTACGGGTCGGTTCCATCGTAGCCTGTACGAGGTCTTCCGTCAGTTCGTTGAATTTAGCACGGGTCAGCGTCAGGTCGAGGTGTTTCGGGCCCGTGGCATCGGCCGTGATGAACGGCAGGTTGATGTTGGTCGAAAGGACCGTGGACAATTCAATCTTGGCTTTTTCAGCAGCTTCTTTCAGACGCTGTTCAGCCATCTTATCCTGCGACAGGTCAATGCCGGTCTGGCTCTTGAATTCACTGATCATCCAGTTCATGACTTTATTATCGAAATCGTCGCCGCCGAGGTGGGTATTCCCGTTGGTGGCCTTTACTTCGAATACGCCGTCGCCCAATTCGAGGATGGAAACATCGAAAGTACCACCGCCGAGGTCGAATACGAGGATCTTGCCGTCGCCGCCTTTATCCAGGCCATAAGCGAGGGCTGCAGCCGTCGGTTCGTTGACGATACGGAGTACATCGAGGCCAGCGATTTTACCAGCATCTTTCGTGGCCTGACGCTGGGCATCGTTGAAGTATGCCGGAACGGTGATGACAGCCTGGGTAACTTTTTCACCGAGATAGCTTTCGGCATCTTCCTTCAGTTTCTGCAGGATCATGGCCGAAATTTCCTGAGGCGTATATTTCTTGCCCTGGATATCGACGGTGTAATTTTCACCCATATGGCGTTTAATGGAAGAAATCGTGTTTTCCGGGTTGGAAACAGCCTGACGTTTTGCCAACTGGCCGACCAGGCGTTCACCGGTCTTGGAAAAACCAACGACAGACGGCGTCAGTCTGGACCCTTCTGTATTCGTGATAACCGTCGGTTCGCCGCCTTCCATAACAGCTACAACCGAGTTTGTCGTACCTAAATCAATACCAATTACTTTAGACATAAGTAATTCCTCCAATCTTATACTTTCTACGATACTTAACCGTTAAATGCAACTTTAACCATTGCCGGGCGCAATGTCTTGTCGCCCAGCAGATATCCTTCCTGCAGGACTTCCACAACGACGTCATTGTCGTATTCATCGCTGGGGACCCGCATGACTGCCTGATGATAATTCGGATCAAACGGTTTGCCTACGGCATCAATTTTCGTAACACCTTCTTTTTCGAGAACCGTCATGAGCTGTTTGTAAATCATGGTATAGCCATCTACAAACGATTTGAGCTCATCGGAAAGGGAATCCTGCGGCACTTGCAGGGCCCGTTCGAAATTATCGATGACCGGCAGGATGTTCTGGAGGACATCCATTTTGACGACTTCAGAAATCTGCTGCTTTTCTGTTGCAGTCCGCTTCTTGAAATTGGCAAAATCGGCCTGGAGGCGCAAGTAGCGCGATTTCATTTCCGCTGCTGCCGCCTCTGCCTGTGCGCTGGCATCCGGCTGCTGTGCCTTCTGGCTGTCCGCCTGTCCGGCACCGGCACCATCATCTGCCGCTGTTTCTTCTGCTATTTCATCAGCCGGCTGTTTCGTTTCTTCCACAGCCTCTGTCGTCGTCTGTTTTTCTTTTTCTTCTTTTTTCTTGTCTTTACTCATGACCTGCATCCCTCCTATTTATCGTCCTGGTAATGTTCCAGAATATGGGTCACATGCTGTTTCATAAAATCGAGTAAGCCAATGATCCGGGCATATTCCATGCGGGCCGGTCCCAAAACAGCAATCTTACCGAGGACTACGTCATTGGCCGTAAAGGTCGCTTCAATAATGCTGCAGTCATTAATCGGAGATAATTTAGTTTCTTCACCGATACGCACCGTTACCGGTTTGTCCGTTTGTTCTCCCTCATCATGCAGGATATTGGCTACAATATCCTGTTCCTCCAGCATGGTAAACAGGCTTTTCGCCTTATCGACATCCTTGAACTCCGGCTTATTGAGGAGTTCCATCGTCCCGCCTTTATACAACTGCTGCTGACGGCGGAACGCCCTGTGAAGTGAGCGGAAAGCAGTCCGGTACAAATCAAGGTCATCTACCACATCGTCGTGGAACTGCTGCAGCATGTCCATGTTGATTTTGGCCATGGACACGCCGGACAGGAAATTCGTCAATTTCTCAGCGACGATGTTGAGTTCGTCCACATCGACGCCATCCGGTTTGGAATAAATACAGTTTTCAATCTGCCCGGAATCGGTAACGACAATCATGATAGCGCGCCGGTGATCCAGCGGCAGGAACCGTATGTATTTCAGCCGGGAACCGGGCTGCTGCGATGTCATGACGAGGGTCACATTGTGCGTAATCCTGGCCAGTCCCTTCGCCGTATTCTGAAATATCTGATCGACATCGCTTACCTTGTCCTGAAACCATGTTTCAACAAATTTCTTTTCATCATTTGTCACCTTTTCCGGTTTCACCAGACAATCGACGTAGAACCGATACCCTTTAATAGATGGAATCCGGCCGGCCGACGTATGGGGCTGTTCCAGATAGCCCATCATTTCCAGGTCAAACATTTCGTTACGGATCGTTGCGGCACTGACGCCCAGATTATACTTCCGGGCAATGGTCCGGGACCCGACAGGTTCGGCAGACGTGATGTAATCCTGAATGATAGCTTGCAATATTTTTTGTTTTCTTTCATCCAAATTCATTTCCTGTCACCTCGATGCCGCGTTGTTTTAGCACTCTTTTTATTGGTGTGCTAACAACTATATAAAAGATAGCATGATTGAGCCGATTTGTCAATGATTTTAGACTAAAAAAGTCAAAAAGTCAAAAATATTTTTCTCTCATACTATTCTTTTGACTTTTATGGTCAAAAAAAATACAGTGCCATCGCTGACACTGTATTTTTATTATCTTGTAGAAAAACCGGTTATTCGCCTTTGAAATCGGCTTTACGTTTTTCCATGAACGCTTTCATGCCTTCCTTCTGATCTTCTGTAGCAAAGCAGAGACCGAAGACATTGCTTTCGAACTGGATACCTGTAATGATGTCGCACTGTAAGCCGTTGTTGATAGCTTTCTTAGCGATCTGTACTGCTACAGGACCCTGTTTCATGATTCTCTTAGCGGTCTTGATGGCAGCCGGCATTAATTCAGCCTGAGGAACGACTTTGTTGACCAGGCCGATGCGGAGAGCTTCAGCCGAATCAATATTCTGGTTGCTCAGGATGATTTCTTTTGCCATGCCAGGACCTACGAGGCGGGCAAGACGCTGTGTGCCACCGAAGCCGGGGATGATGCCCAGGCCGACTTCCGGCTGGCCGAATACGGCGTTATCCGAAGCATAACGGAAATCGCAGGCCATGGAGATTTCGCAGCCGCCACCCAGAGCATAGCCGTTTACAGCGCAGATAACCGGTTGTGGCAGTCTTTCGATCTTGGTGATGACGCCAGCACCATATGTGCCCCAGTCACCAGCCTGTTTCGGGTTGTAATCAGCCATTTCTTTGATATCTGCACCAGCAACGAAGAATTTGTCGCCAGCACCGGTAATGATGACTACCTGTACGTCTTTCGAGCCGGCAATGTAGTCAACGGCTTTTTCAATATCACGGACCGTAGCGGCATTCAGGGCGTTAGCCTGTTTCGGACGGTTGATCGTAATTGTAGCAATACCTTCTTCTACGGTGAAGAGAATGTTTTCAAATTCCATAGGTAGAATCCTCCTTAAGGTCAGTATCAAGCTATCCAGCGGGCATTATTTGCTGTAATCGTAGAAGCCTTTGCCCGTCTTGCGGCCGAGCCAGCCGGCAGCAACGTATTTACGGAGGAGCGGGCACGGACGATATTTCGGATCGCCAAAGCCTTCATAGAGAACTTCCATAACGTGGAGAACGACATCGTTACCAATCAGGTCGCACAGTTCGAGCGGTCCCATCGGATGGTTGTAACCCAGTTTGCAGACAGCGTCGATGCCTTCTTTGGAAGCAACGCCTTCCATGAGGGCATAGCATGCTTCATTCAGCATCGGAACGACGACACGGTTGGCAGCGAAGCCCGGGAAGTCTTCAACTTCAACAGGGGATTTGCCAAGGCCTTCAGCGCATTCTACAACGGCTTTCGTCGTAGCATCGTCAGTTGCGATACCTTTGATGATTTCGATCAGTTTCATGACCGGAGCCGGATTGAAGAAGTGCATGCCGATAACTTTTTCCGGACGTTTCGTAGCCGTAGCGATCTTGGTGATAGGCAGGGAAGACGTATTGGAAGCGAGGATTGTATTAGCCGGGCATTTTTCATCGAGGTTCTTGAAGATGCCGCATTTGATCTTTTCGTCTTCGATAGCAGCTTCGACAACGAGTTCAACATCTTTCATGTTGTCTTCCGTGATTTCTACGATACCGGTCAGACGGCCCATGATTTCAGCTTTCTGGTCTTCCGTCATTTTACCTTTCGTAACTTTTCTGGTCAGCTGTTTGTCGATTTTTTTCATGCCGCCATCGATGAATTCCTGTTTGATATCGTTCAGGATAACATCTACGCCGTGTTCAGCAAATACCTGAGCAATACCGGAACCCATCGTACCTGCACCAATAACCATGACTTTTTTGAACATTTGAAACTCCTCCTTTATTAGCGTGATTTTTTTCACTTTTTGTCTCAAAAAAAAATCACTTTTTGGTAAATATAAGATGCACTGCTTACATTCATAGTATAACACGTTTGGAAAAAAAGTCCACTAAAAAAACAGACATTTTCATAACTTTACAGAATCATTGCCTATTTTACCTTTTATATACGGCATTAAAACGGCCTTTTTCCATGCATTTATGTTGTTTAATCATCGATTTCCATAAATCAATGAACTTTAGGCATGGCCAGATAACTTTGTACCAGTAATGTACAACATACATAACAATAAAATAAGAACCGGAAAAATATCCGGTTCTTATTTGTGAATTTGTACACATTCACGAACTATTTTATAAATTTTTGATATTGTTTAAGGCTTCCAACAGTCCCTTGCGGCGTTCATACTGGTTCCGGTACAGGGCCGTATGATCACGGCAGGGCACAAACTCTTCCCTGACGGCCAGTTGCTGCTGCAACGCTGTTTTCAGGTCGGTCACATCCCCGGCGGCAAAGGCTGCCACCAGGCAGTTGGTCGGCACGGCACCGCCGGCGACCTTCAAGGTCACGACACGGGTATCGAGCATATCGGCCTTGATCTGATTCCACAGCCGGTCGCGGCTGCCGCCTTCGGTGATAGTCAGCTGCGTGAGATCAATGCCGGCACTGCGATAGCGGTCGGTGACTTCCATATAGTCGTAGCCGATGCCCTCCAGTACGCAGCGCCACAACGCCCCCTGGTCGTCGTCCAGGGTCAGGCCCGTAAAGGTACCGCGTACATTGGGATAATCGCCATTGCCACCGGTCAGGTACGGGATGAACATGGCGCCGCCGCAGCCTGCGGGATGACGCCGGGCCAGGTCGTCCATTTCTCCGTAATAGGCATCATCATCGGCCTTGCGGGCAATGTTATCCTTGAACCAGCGCAGGGCCAGCCCTCCCGTACGCACCATACCCCAGTAAAAATACGTGCCGGGAAGGGTCCCCGAATTAAAGACCAGTCCCGTACCCGGCGCCGACAGTTCGGGAATAATGCCATCCGTAGCCGCGCAAAACATGGCACAGGTCCCGGCCACATCGACGGCCCGGCCGGCTTCCAGGATGCCGCTGCCCATCATCGATTCCATGGTGTCGCCGGCACCGGCGCAGATGGGGATGCCAGCGGGAAATCCCGTTTCCGCCGCATCGGCTTCACACAGATGGCCGATGATATCCCAGGGCTTGACGATACGCGGCATATACGACCGGGGAATGCCCAGGATACGGAGCTGCTCCTCCGACCAGCACTTGTTCACCACATCGTAGCCGAGCCCCCAGCCGGACATGGTCCCCCAGTCGATGAAGGCATCGCTCCCGGAAAGGCCGGCCAGGTGCAGGAGGATATACGGGCAGTTGTGGACGAACTTGACGCCCTTTTCCCGTACGTCCGGCACGTTCTGCAAAAACCAGCGGGCAAACATGGCCGGGAACATGACGTTCGGTTCGGCATTGCCCGTTTCCCTGGCCCAGATATCAAGATGCTGCTCTTTCAGCTGCGATACATCTTCCGCTGTCCGGCTGTCGAGGTAATTGATGTACGGCGTCAGGGCATGGCCATCTTCGTCTATACAGGCAATGCCGCAGATGATGCCATCGCCCATGATGGCCCGCACGCCCGAAGGAGAAATCCCCTTTTCCTTCATGCCGTCGCTGCAGACGCGCATGCACTGCTTGATCAGGCGGTAATATTCATCGATATCCATCTGTACCCAGCCGGGCTGTGGATAGGACAAGGTCGTCTTGGCCGTCGCCATGACAATTTCCTCCATGTTTTCATCATATACCGCTACCTTTACGCTCTGCGTCCCCGCATCAAATCCGAGATAATACTTCGTTCCCATATACTCCGTCCTCCCCTGTTCCAATTCTTCCACAGACCTGATGGCCCGTGTCGGTCTCTAACTCGTTCTATATATTGTATCATATTCCTGCATGGCCAAAAAGAGGCCGCCCCGTTACACAACCCGGGGCAGCCTCTGATCATCCCATATTATTTTCTGTACTTTTCAACAAACCGTGCCATCCGCTTCAATGCTTCCTTGATGGTTTCCATGGAAGCAGCGTAGGAAATGCGGACATTATTTTCTCCGCAGGCACCAAATGCCGTGCCGGGAACGACGGCCACTTTTTCTTCCTTGACCAGTTTTTCACAGAATTCTTCACTGTTCATACCCGTGCAGCTGATATCGGGGAAGATGTAAAAGGCGCCTTTCGGTTCAAAAACGGGAAGACCCATATCGACCAGGCCTTTATAAATGACTTTACGCCGTACATCGTATTCCTGACGCATCGATTCCACGTCAGCGGCGCAGTCCCGGAGAGCGGTGATGCCGCCGTACTGGGCCTGCGTATTGGCACACATGATCATGTACTGGTGCAGCTTCAGGATATTGGCCAGGCCGTCCCGCGGGGCACAGACATAGCCCAGGCGCATGCCCGTCATGGCGTAGGCCTTGGAGAAGCCGTTGAGTACAATCGTCCGTTCGCGCATATCCGGCAGGTTGGCAAAGGATGTGAATTTCGTATCGCCGTACACCAGTTCGCAATAGATTTCATCACTCATGACGACCAGGTCATGCTTCTTGACAAATTCCGCAATGGGCAGCAGTTCTTCCCGGGTCATGACCGTACCTGTCGGGTTATTGGGGTAACCCATGACGAGTGCCTTCGTCTTAGGCGTCACGACCTGTTCCAGCGCTTCGGCCGTCACTTTGAAATCATCTTGGGCATAGGTCGGCACGAAAACGGGAACGCCACCGGCAGCTTTTACGGCCGCCGGATAGGCTACATACGCCGGGTCGGGAATGATGACTTCATCCCCCGGTTCGGTCAGTGCCAAAAGAGCCATGGTCAGCCCTTCCGAAGCCCCGACAGTCACCATGATTTCATCGACCGGATCGTAATCAACGCCATAGCGGTCATGGAATAATTTTGCAATTTCCTGCCGCAGTTCGATGAGGCCCGAATTAGCCGTATAGCTGGTCTGCCGCGCATCGATACTGGCTTTCATCGCTTCGCATACCTTGTCCGGTGCCGCAAAGTCCGGTTCGCCGATACTCAGGGACAGCACGCCTGGTATCTGATTGGCAATATCGAAGAACTTACGGATCCCCGACGGTTTGATAGCCTGCACGTTTTTCGAAATCTTGTCATCCCAATTCATAACACGCACCACCTTATTCAGATTATTTCTCTATGCGCATACTGGATATGCACGTATCTTATATCTTTATAGTATACCTTATACTTGCCGATTGCAAGGTTTATATTTTAGGTTTATCGTTTATCCTGCGAAACTTTTAAGGTTTGTCAAAGAGATATTCTTCCCGTTCCACCACCCTGCCGTTGCGGATATAGACCCGTGGCACCCGGCGGTTGATGTTGCACATGATTTCGTAATTGATGGTCCCAGCCTTGTCGGCCAGTTCTTCAATGGGGATAAACTGATCGCCCTGGCGGCCAAATAACACGACTTCATCGCCGGCCCGGCAGTTCGCTTCGCCCGTGATGTCGATCATGCACTGGTCCATGCAGATTGTGCCGACCTGAGGGACGCGGTGACCGTGGAACAGGACGTCGGTCTTCCCCGACAAGGCCCGCATGTAGCCATCGGCATACCCGGCAGGAAGCGTCGCGATCTTGCGCCGCCGGTCGCAGGTAAAATGACGGCCATAGCTGACCGTCGCCCCGGCATCGATGAGCTTGACGTGGGCCACGCAGCAGCGCAGGGACATGACCGGCCGGAAATCAAACCCGGCAAGAGATACGTCATGGCTCGGCTGGCAGCCGTACTGGATGATGCCGGGACGGACCATGTCGAGATGATACTGGGGCAGTTCCAGCGTCGCCGCACTGTTGCAGCAGTGTCGGATGGGGATGTGGACTCCTTCATCTTCCAGGCGGCTGCAGACCCACATAAACCGCTTGAACTGTTCATGCGTAAAGGTCTTGTCCTTCTCATCGGCCACAGCAAAATGAGTGAATATCCCCCGGATTTCGATGCGCGGCAGGGCGGCAATTTCCTTGATGACGGAAATGCTTTCCTCATCGGGCAGGAATCCGATACGGCTCATACCGGAATCAATGGCAATATGAACCTGCAGGGTCTGGCCCAGGCGGGACGCTTCCGACGAAAAGTATTCGGCATTCTTCAGATTGAACACGGCCGGCTCAATATGATAGGCCAGGAGTTCCTCCGTCCGCCGGCCGTCCGTATGGCCGAGGATGAATATATTCTTGGTAATCCCCGCATAGCGGCGCAGTTCCACCGCTTCATCCAGACTGGAAACGGCAAAGCAGTCGGCCCCGTTTTCCGCAAAGGTACGGGCCAGTTCGACGGCACCGTGGCCATAGGCATTGGCCTTGACAACGGCCGCAATCCGTACATCCGGTCCGACATGACGGCGGATGACCTGCATATTATGAGCGGCCGCGTCGAGGTCGATCTGGGCCCAGAGGGCGCGGCGCGTAAAATTTTCAGTCGTGCTGTAGACATCCATCATATACTCAGCTTCTTTCCTCTCGTAGTATGGGATTTTTGTACATCTACGGTCTATTTTATCACACTTACGATATAACTGAAACGTAAAACTACTATTTCTTTTTCCTTTTACTTATGTATACAATTTACAGAATACAAAAAAATGTATGAACCCTTAACCCTTTTCCCCTGTTTTTTGCTACAATACAATGTATACAATACAACACGGGTGTAATAGGAGGATACGATGAAAGACTCATATATCAAATTCATTCTGGCAACGGTCATCTTCGGCACCAACGGCATCATTGCCAGTCATATTCCCTTATCGAGTTATGAAATCGTACTGTGCCGTACGGTCCTGGGCGGGACTTTCCTGTTCATACTGGCCCTCTGCCGCCGGCAGTGGCACGTACTCTTTACGGCACCGCGCCGTTCCCTCGTCTGGCTGGTACTGTCGGGCATATTCCTGGCCGGGAACTGGCTTTTCCTGTACGAAGCCTACCAGCAGATCGGCGTCAGCCTGGCCACACTCATCTGCTATTTCGGCCCCGTCCTCATCATGATTCTGTCACGGTTCGTCTTTCACGAACCGTTCACCCTGCCCAAAGTGTCCGGCATGATCATCGTCACCGGCGGCATGATCTGCATCAATGGCGCCGATTTTCAGGCCAACGGCCTCTCATGGGGACTCGTGTGTGGCCTGCTGTGCGCCCTGTGCTTTGCCCTGCTCATCGTCGCCATGAAAAAAACAGCCGGCATAAGCGGGATCATATCTCCTGCCTGCCAGCTGCTCGTCGCCTCCCTTGTCGTAGGCCTCGTGACCTGTACCATGTCCTCCGGCCCGGCCGCACTGGACGGCACGGCCATCGCCTGCATTCTCTGCCTGGGCATCGTCAATACGGGTATCGGCTACTCTCTCTATTTCTCCGGTATTCAAAACCTGTCTGCCCAGACCGTCTCCATCTGCGGCTACATCGAACCCCTGACGGCCCTGGCCCTGTCGGGACTGCTCCTCGGCGAAGTCCTGACAGCCGTGCAGTGGCTGGGGGCCGTCCTCGTCCTGGGCGGCGTAGCCCTGTCCGAGTTATGGCACCGGAGAGCCTGATGGCGGCGTGCGCCGGTCCGTCATATGGCCGCTTTTCCATGCCCAGAGCGTAAAGGCAATGTACAGCCCCATGACGGCCAGGACGCCATAGAAGATAGCCACATATCCCACATGGCCGGCCAGGGTCCCCAGGAGGACAATGCCCAGGCATGTTCCCAGGTCCATGGTGTTGTAATAGGTCGCACTGGCATTGCTGCGCCGCGCCGGAGCCACCACATTAAACAACCAGGTCATGATGGCCGGCATGAGAAGTCCGGCACCCAGGCCATAGAAAACCGAACCACACAGCAGATAGATTGGTGAATGAGCCGTACAGATCATGAAAATGGCCACACTGTACAGGAGTACGCCGGGAAACATGACGGAAAACGGGCCGTGACGGTCATAGACTTTGCCGCCAACTACCCGGGAGAGAAACACGAACAACGTGCCGGACACAAAGAACAGGCCGGCATAGGCGATGTGCGCTTCTTCCGCCATGAGCGGCAGGTACGTATTGACCGACGCATAGACGAAGCCAAAGAGGAAGGAAATGACGCCCGGCACGGCCGTCCCTTCTT
>NZ_DGRS01000078.1:0-11164 GCF_002391155.1 Megasphaera sp. UBA4382
CGATGGCAACGTGCTCCGCATCTTTTCCCGCCTGTACCTCATAGAGGATAATATTTTATCGGCGAAAGTAAAAAAAGAAGTTACCCGCCTGGCACAGGATGTCATCCCCGACGATGCACCGGGCGATTTCAATGAAGCGCTCATGGACCTGGGAGCTTCGATCTGCATTCCCCGTCATCCGCGCTGTCAGGAATGTCCTCTTGTTTCCTGCTGCCTTGCCCATGAAAAAGGGCGGGAGACGGAACTTCCGGTCCGCATTGTCAAAAAAGACAAGCCTGCGGTGGATATAACCGTTCTGGTCGTTTCCGACCGGCAGTCCTGGCTCATCCATCGCCGTCCGGCAAAGGGACTGCTCGCTTCTATGTGGGAATTTCCCAATGCCGTGGGAAAGGGCAATGCCGGGCTGGATGCAGCCAGAGAAGTTCTGAAAAAAGCAGGAATCCGCGCCGGCAGTGCCAGCGGGCCAGTCGGTACACTGCGTCATGTATTTTCCCACAAAGTCTGGCAGATGACGATATATACAGCCCCGTATGCAAATGGGACGCTATTGGATAAGGAGGATTGGCAGTGGCTGCCACAGGCTGGCTACACGCAGGTTCCCTGGGCCGGGCCCCATGGAAAAATCACTGCCATAGTTTAGATGAAAGGTCTTTTTTTTATTAATTTTATGGTAATCCTGTCCTGTTTTTCCGTAGCAGCAGGCGTACTATATAACTACATCGTACAAGGCGGACAGGGAAAGAAAATTGCTTTGCTCACGGCATGCTGCTCGGCGCTGGGGGCAGGGGAGTTGTATTGGTACAGCCACTGGTTCCCCGGTCTGACGGGGGGCATCCGCCTGATGGGGCTCCATATAGGAGCTTTGGCGTCAGTGAGCTGGTTCCTCACCTTTCTCCTGGCATTTCCTGTCCTGGCGGTGCTGGCGGCTGGCATCTTTTTTTACCGGCTGAAGCGGCGCGGCCGACCGGTTACACCGGCAGAAAATATGACTGCCGGGGAACATCAGGGGCCATCCATGAGCCGGCGGACATTCCTGAAAGGGATGGCCGCTGCCGTTCCCGTAGCGGCAGCAGCGACGAGCGGACTGGGAAATGTCGTGGGCGAAAGTTATCTGGCTGTGACCAAACTTCCCCTTTCCTTTCCGGACTTACCTGATTATCTGGAAGGGTACCGCATCGGACAGATTTCTGATAGCCATATTGGGCTGTTTTTCAGCCCGGAGGACTTAAAAACAGCGATGGAGCGCCTGGCAGCGGAAAAAGTCAACCGCCTGGAAATTACGGGGGATCTCATCGATGAGCTGAGCCGGCTTCCTCAGTGCCGGCAGGTCCTTATGGAGGGAGCCGCTTTGTTTCCCGATGGCATTGATTTCTGCTACGGCAACCATGAATATTACCGGGGACTGGCGGATATTACAGACATGCTGGAATCGACACCCATACGTATCGTACGCAACAGCCATTTCTGTGCCAGTCCCGGAGGGGGACGGAATCTTTCCGGCCGTTCCGGAAGGGATAACAGGCCCCTTTATATTGCCGGCACAGATTTCAGTTTTGCCCCCAGCGGCCGTCTCCACGATGAACAGCGCCAGGACTATACGCAGACAGCCTTGCAGGGAATACCAGAAGGTGCATTTACGATTCTGCTGGCACACAATTCGGCCTTCATCGATGAAGGATTCGCTCATCATATTCCTCTTACGATGTGTGGTCATACCCATGGTGCCCAGTTTGCACCTATCGGGCCTTTAGTCCAGGCCGTAGGATTTAAATATCTCCGTGGCCTGTTCCAAAAAGACGGCTGCTATGGGTATGTCAATCGCGGTACGGGCCACTGGCTGCCTTTCCGGGTCTTGTGCTCCCGGGAAGTTACCGTATATGAATTACAGAAAAAGCGGTGATTGTATGAATATAGAAAAATACAAAGTCTTTCTCACGGCAGCCCGCAAGGGAAGCTTCATCCAGGCTGCGCGGGAACTGGGATATACGCCGTCGGCGGTGACCCAGATGATGAATTCCCTGGAAAATGAATGTGGTTTCAGCCTGCTCCAGCGGAGCAACAAAGGTGTTGTTCTGACCAAAGAAGGACACGCCATCCTGCCCTATGCCCGGCAGCTCGTAGAAGTGGAAGAACGGCTGGAAGAGCAGTGTGAAAATATCAAGGGCATTCATTTGGGCCGCCTGCGCATTGCCGGATTCACCAGCACGGCCTGTGCCATCATCCTGCCTGTCGTCGAGCGCTTTCAGGAACGATACCCCAATATTGATGTGGACATTCTGGAAGAGAACAGTCCTAAAACGCTAGCAGAATGGGTGCGCAGCGGCGTTGCCGATATTACGATTACGACGAAACAGCCAGATTATGAAAATGAATGGATTATCCTCAATGTCAATCCTTATGTGGCTGTCCTGTCCAAACAGAACCCTTTGTCCCGGAACGAATGCATTACGGCAGAAGAAATGCAGCAGTCCCGGGTACTCATGTTCCGTTCACGCCATGGTCTGGAATCGAATGTAGCCGAGTACATGAAAAAGTATAATCTGCAGCCTCTTTCGACGTTTACGTCCAACTGCAATTATGTCATGCTGAAAAAACTGGAACAGACATCTTGTGTCAGTCTGCTTCCCGTTTATATGTGGGATTTTTATGCTCCTATGCATCCGGGACTTACAGCACGGCCGATTTCACCGTCCCTGACTTGTGATATTATCCTGACAGTGGCTTCCTTTAGTGAATGTTCTGTCCCGGCCAGGGCGTTCATTGAATGTACGAAAGAGTTCATTAAAGATAGTCTTACATGAATGGATATTTCCATTAAAGAAAATCTGTGCGTGGAAAAAGGGGCTGCAGCAAGGTGAATGCTTCTGGTTCACTTTGCTGCAGCCCCTTTTTCAGGGAGTCTCGATATAAATATATTCCTGCTAAAATCAGCATACAAGAATCCTAAAAGGGACATGTAAGAGGATTTTCGTATCCAGCTGCAGACGGCGCAGGAACAGACAAAAGCTGTGCTGCAGAACACGTGCTCTTTTGTTACTTTTTATTATAAACACGAGCCGGAAAAAGGGGAAAACAGTAATTCTGTTAACGCAGTAAGAAAACGTAAAAAGAGTACAGCTGATGTGATTTCCGCTGTACTCTTGTCCGGCAGGACTACTGATGATTGCATGTATGACCATGACCGGCGTGGTGCTGATGATGACCGCCGCTGCAGGTGGCATCCGGATTATACTGCAGCCGGTCTTCCAGGAATGCCTGTACGGCTTCGTCACAGGATCCCTGAACGCCACAGTAGAAGGGAATACCAGCCTGCTGCAGGGCATTACGCGCTCCCGGTCCCATATTGCCACAGAGGAGTACGTCAGCACCGTGATCTTTGAGCCACTGGGCCAGCGGTTCGTGGCCGACACCGTTGGTGGAAATGATTTCGCTCCCCGTTACGATTTTGTCTTCTACTGTATAAAACTTGAATGCTTCTGTCCGTCCAAAATGCTGGAATACGCTGCCGTTGTCATAGGTTACGGCAATTTTGCCATTTGTCATCATATGAATTCCTCCTTAATATAACCTGACTATACTGAATCTTTCTTCTATTAAAGAGTATACATCATATAACGACATATGTCCAATAATATAAACAACAAAAGTCAATAATTTAATTATCGAATGCTTTCAGCGCATCTGATGCGATATGGAGCGTGCGCAGCTGGGGTGCTTTTTTATACTGATGGCCTTCCATACGCTTAACAATATCCGCCAGGCTGGAAACGGCTTTTACGATGTACGGTCCTTTATTGAGCATGACGCATTCGGCCCGTTCACTCATGGCGGCATCGGTGATTTCAGCCCGGGACGGAATGCCTGTCTTGACAAGGTTTTCCAGAACCTGTGTAGCCCAGATGACGGGAATATGGGCAGCTTCACAAATCCAGAGTATTTCTTCCTGCAGCTCTGCCAGACGATGATATCCCGCTTCAACGGCCAGATCGCCCCGGGCAATCATAATGCCAAAGGGATTCCGGGAAGCGGCCTGGATGATGATTTCTGGAAGATTGTGTACACTGTCTCTGGTCTCTATTTTTGCGATGATAGCCATGTTCCGTGCTTTATTTCCCATCCGTTTGTACAGTTCATCCTGCAACAGAAGAATATCGGCGCGGCTGCGGACGAACGAATAGCCGATTGCGTCGGCATGATGGATAATGAAATCGAGATCGGTCAGATCCTTTTTCGTCAGGGGCGTAATGTCCAGTGGTGTTTTAGGGAAATTCAAGCTTTTTTTATTTTTCAGACGGAATCCCTTGGCTTTTGTCGAAATGACGCGCAGATAGGCTCCCTGAGGCATAAGCCTGGTGACGACACAATTCAGTTTGCCATCATCGATGACGACGGAATCGCCTTCCTGAAGATGATCGAATACTTGGGGGATACTACAGGTAATGATGACATTTCCTGTATAATCGGCAGGGTAATCGGAAATTTTTCCACGGGCGAGGAAAAAGAAATCATCTGTAAAGACACGGTCGTCATCACCGGGGACTAATACCTGGGAAATGCGGACTTTCGGACCGGCCAGGTCCATGTAGATTTTACAGCGTTTCTTTGTTTCCTTTTCCGCTTTATGGATATGGTGCAGCATGGCCTGCCACATATCCCGTGTATCATGAGCGCAGTTGATGCGGGCCATGTCCATGCCTGCTTCGAGAAGATTGCGGACCAGTTTGTAGTCCGTAGCTGCTTCCGGCGGCATAGTCACCATAATATTCGTATAGGATGCATCGGGGTGACTGCCAAATATCAGATTAGAATTATGAGCCAGCAGGCGGCTGCCGTGGAAAAACCATTTTGGTGCAGGATAGGCGATGAGTTCATGTTCCTGCTTGTTGCAGATCCGCCCCAATGAAGCGATGACGGCATCGAGATTCGCCATCGTACGGGCTTCGCTGCGCCCAAGTGAAGATAATCCCAATAACAGCAGCTTTTCCTGCAGGGGCCGCAGGTCGTAGCAGCGTATGGCAAGATAAAAAGCCAGATTCAGGGCACTGAAGCGGAAGGAACTGCGCCGGATAGATGGAGAAACAGCTTGATACATTTTCATGCCCTGCTCCAAAACGTTCTGGCGAAGTTCGAACAAGGTTTGATATAGGTCATTCATTTCCTTTAGAGAAGGGGTTGATTTCATCGTATTGCCTCCTGTATACCAGAATACATGTTGTATGCAACCATAGTATACTATCGTTGCGGAGAAGGAAAGCGTTTTTACTGTAATTTTACATTGGACAGCATCATTTTATGTGACAAAAGATGCTATGGAATAAACGTTAATATGATATAATAGAAAATATTTTTAATGAAGGAGACACTAATCATGATAGTATACGTCAACAATGAAGAACGGGAACTCCACGTTTACGACCGCAGCAGCGGCGTCGATTACGCAAAAAGCGTCATTTGTTCCCAGGAGCGGCTCGATACGGGCGTGATGGGGGAATTCATCCTCTCTGAACAGGAATACGACAATTGGAAGGAAATCCTCCATATCGTGCAGGAATCGGAAGACATCCGTTATGCCATAAGAGGCATCGTAGATCCTGAAGAATTAAAAGAATACATTTTCGAAGATACACAGTACCTCGTTCACGTGCGGGAAACAGCGGAAACGGAAAATGTCTGCCTGAAAGAACTGCAGCAGGCATTAGAACAAAAAGACAAGAACTGGCTCCGGGACAATGGATTTATCAAAACAATAGAGCATATTTAGTGCGAAAAAATCCTTGTCAGTATACGCATGTTGTGATATCCTTAAACAGATATAAAATTACTTAGAGTCAGGACAAGGGAGTTTTAATGTGAAAAAATTTTTTTCCTGGTTTTTAGGTATTCTTTTTACAGTCATCGTTCTTGTAGCCGGTATCTTTGCGTATTGGTATTTTGGATCGACCAATTATCATCTGACGGGGGTTCCCGTCCTCAATTATCATCAGGTCAACAACCGCTATGAGACATGTCTCACTATGAAGCCTGAAAACTTTGAAGCACAGATGAAATATCTGCACGACAACGATTATCATTCCATTACTCAGGAACAATTTGATGCCTATATGCGCGGGGAAGGGTCATTGCCGGACCGTCCGGTTCTGATTACCTTTGATGATGGATATGTCGATAATTACGAGTTCGCCTATCCTATCATGAAAAAATATGGATTCCGTGGCACCATTTTTCTCATCATGAATCTCATGGAAAAGCCAGGATATCTGACCTGGAATATGGTCAAGGAAATGAGCGGCGACGGGATGGAATTCGGATCCCATACGATCAGCCACAAGCCTCTGACCAGTTTTGACCGCGATGGCGTACGAAAAGAATTGCAGGAATCGAAAGCCATGATTGAGGCCCGGACGGGTAAGGTTTGTAATTTCATCGCTTTCCCCGAAGGAAAGTTCAATGCTATGGTCATGGAAGAAACGAAAAATGCCGGGTATGATTATGGATTTACTGTAGAAACAGGCCGTGATTTCCCCTGGGATGACCACTACGATCTGGACCGGGTCCCCTTCTTTGAAGGTCCGGTCAGTTTCAAACATTTCCGTTTCCGTCTGACCTTTAGTGCATTCAGTGCCCTTTTGTGGAAGACCCATGCTTACTTTGCTAATATGGAAATGACAAAACCACTGGCGGAACATATCCCCCAGCCGTAACAAGGAAAATAGAAAAGACAGCTGCCCCAGGAGTATTACATTTCCTGGGGCAGTCACTTTTGGCGTAAGGAGGTAACAAGATGAAATCCTTTATGAAATTTGTATTTGTATTGACGACCGCAGTGGCCGTTTCTGTCTTCAGCCTGCCGTCCGTCAGTGCCAGTGAACAGGCGGAAGCCGTTCAGTCTCAAGATCAGACGGCAGCCGTACAGAATGCGTCATCAAAAGAGCAGGTAAAAAAGGTAAAACAGAAAAAGACAAAGAAGTCGAAAAAAAAGGCGGCTCAGGTAGTACCGGCCAGCACGGAAAAGGCCGATACGTATCAGAAAGGACAGGCAGCACACGATGAGGGCCTTTCTGTCTACAATCCTGAAAAGGATGCAGCACCATCGGAAGGACTGGTCATTGAGGAAACGAATTTTCATTTTACTGAACCACTCCTTGTACGGCCCAGGACAGATATGATTGTCATCCATCATGTAGGAATCCCCGATGGTGATACACCGGCAGCGGCTATCCACCGGGCTCATCTGGCCAATGGATGGGCTGGCATCGGCTATCATTATGTCATCCGCAAAAATGGCGTTATCGAACGGGGCCGGCCTCTGGCCGTTGTGGGAGCTCATGCCTACGGGGAAAATTATCATACCGTCGGCATTAACGTGACTGGAAATTTTGACAAAGAAGTCCCGACTGATGCTCAGATGAAATCCCTTACAGAACTGGTGACGGCGCTTTGCCGTATCTATCATATCGATCCCGGCCCGGCAACGATTGTCGGTCACCGCGATGTGAACAGTACGGACTGCCCGGGCAAGAATCTCTATCGCCTTTTGCCACAACTTCGCGATGATGTGGAACTGAATATCTATGCTGAAAAACTGAAGGGAACTCATCTGCTGAAGCTGAAGAAATATGAAACAGAAAAACCGTAAGTGCATGTAAAAACTAAATGCACATCACCTAAATACCGGAAGTATTACGACTTTGAAAGGACTGCCTGACAGAGTCGTTCGATAGCTTCTGGTATTTTTTTGCTTTCCAGACTGGAATAATTGATCAGATACGTATGGGCTGCATCAGGACGTGGTTCATGATAATACTCGGAAAGCCCGGTCAGGTACAGTCCCTGCTCCTGAAAGCGGTCCTTCAGACAGGCGTCGTCAAGAATCGTGTGAAGGCGCAGCAGGAAATGGAGCCCTGCACTCTGTTCAATGATATCCGATTTTCCGGCGAGGGCACTGTTTTTCAGGGTACGGATAAGCAGGTCACGTTTTTTCCGGTAATACGTCCGCATGCGGTTCAGGTGTTTTTCAAAATACCCCTGGCTGATGAAGCGGGCCAGTGTATACTGTTCAAAATTCGATACCGTGCAGGAAAGAAATCCCAGAGATTCCTGGAAGGGTTGGACCAGTTCAGGAGGCAGAACCATATAACTGATACGGATGGTTGGCGTCAGCGTTTTGGAAAAAGTATTCATGTAAATGACCTTTCCTCCTGCGTCAATGCTGAACAGTGTCGGGACGGGTTTTCCTGTAAAACGGAACTCACTGTCATAATCATCTTCGATGATATAACGCCCTTCGGTTTCATTGGCCCAGCCCAGAAGCTCATAGCGCCGGGCGATGGGCATGACTCTGCCTGTAGGAAAATGGTGGGATGGACTGATATGGGCAATCGATCCGTGAAGTTTTCGCAGGGCATCGATGGAAATTCCATTTTCGTCGAGCGGGGCGTAGCGGCATGACATGCCATTACTTTCATAAATGCGTCGTGCCTTGGCATAGCCCGGATCTTCCAGACAGACAATGTGCTTTGTGCCTAGAAATCGCACAATCAGGCTGTACAGGTATTCTGTACCGGCGCCGATGACAATCTGTGCTGGCGACGCATACATGCCACGGAAATGCTGCAAATGAGTGGACACGGCCTGTCGCAAGGCAAGGCAGCCCCAGACTGGTACTGATTCCATCAGGTGGGATTGTTCATCTGCCAGAGTGTCCCGAAGCACTTTAGTCCAGGTAGCAAAGGGAAACATATCGGCCTGAATCTGATTTGATGTAAAATCAGCAAACCAGGCAGGTGTTTTTTCTGTTTCCCGGACCGTTTTCCGCACAGACCGGGGCCGTGGGAAGGCACGGGTCGTAATATCAGATACGTAATATCCCCGTTTGGGACGGGAGTAAATATAGCCTTCTGTCAGTAACTGGCCATAAGCCTTTTCTACGGTGATGGTGCTGATTCCCAGGTGAGTGGCAAAGGTCCGTTTGGACGGCAGTCGTTCGCCAGACCGTAATTTACCGCACTGAATGTCTTCACGGAGACAATGATACAAATGTTCATAGAGAAATTCTGACCTTATATTTTCAAAAGAATAGGTTAGCATAACAGGCGTCTCATCCAATCTGACCTTTTAAAATATATAAAAATTGAGTCTTTTAATAAGGTCAATTTAGATTATACTAATACCCGTAAGAAATATCAAGTTACATACGGAGGAGATAGTTATGACCAGAAAAACAAACGAACGCTATGAATTAAACAAACAGTTGGCACAAATGCTGAAAGGAGGTGTCATTATGGATGTTACAACATCGGAGCAGGCTAAAATCGCTGAAGAAGCCGGTGCCTGTGCGGTCATGGCACTGGAACGCATTCCGGCTGATATACGGGCTGCCGGTGGCGTGTCCCGCATGAGTGATCCATATATGATTAAAGGAATTCAGGATGCCGTTTCAATACCGGTCATGGCAAAATGCCGCATCGGCCATTTCGTAGAAGCCCAGATTCTGGAAGCTATAGAAATTGATTACATCGACGAAAGTGAAGTTTTGTCGCCAGCAGATAATATATATCATATCGATAAAACTAAATTTAATGTACCCTTTGTCTGCGGTGCCCGTAATCTCGGCGAAGCTTTGCGCCGCATAGCGGAAGGGGCATCTATGATCCGCACGAAAGGTGAACCGGGTACAGGTGATGTCGTGCAGGCAGTCAGCCATATGCGGCTCATCAATTCAGAAATCGCGGCCCTTACGGCTAAACGGGATGATGAACTGTATGAAGCAGCCAAATCGTTGCAGGTACCTTACCATTTAGTTAAATACGTTCACGATGAAGGCAGACTGCCTGTCGTTAATTTTGCAGCCGGCGGGATAGCGACTCCTGCTGATGCGGCACTCATGATGCAGCTCGGTGCGGAAGGTGTCTTTGTAGGGTCGGGTATATTTAAATCGGGCAATCCGGCCAAACGGGCCCGGGCTATCGTTCAGGCCGTGACAAACTATCAGAATCCGGAAATATTGGCAAAATTATCCGAAAATCTTGGAGAAGCCATGGTCGGCATCAATGAAGAAGAAATAAAAATTCTCATGGCAGAACGGGGGCAGTGATGATGAAACCCGTGACGATTGGCATACTGGCCGTTCAGGGGGCCTTTATCGAACACCGGTATATGCTGGAATCTCTGGGTGCCCGGTGTGTTGAATTGCGAAATAAAGAGAATCTGGCCATTCCACTGGATGGACTAGTCCTGCCAGGTGGGGAAAGTACCGTTCAGGGGCGTATTCTCAGGGATGAAGGCATGTTCGGAATATTACAGCAGAAAATCCGGGACGGACTGCCGGTCCTTGCCACCTGTGCCGGCCTGATTCTTCTGGCAGATCATTTGAGCAATGACCGGGCGTCTTATTTCCAGACGTTGCCGGTTACGGTGCGGCGCAATGCGTACGGACGGCAGCTCGGCAGTTTTATAACGACGGCACCGGTAAAAGGTATCGGGGACGTACGGATGAATTTTATCCGTGCCCCCTATATTGAGTCCGTTGAACCAGGAGTGGATGTGTTATCTGTTGTCGATGACCATATCGTGGCCGTAGTTTACAAAAATCAGCTGGCACTATCTTTTCATCCTGAAGTCGGTCAGGATACGCGGATCCATGAATTTTTTCTCGACAGGGTCCGGAAGAAAAAAGGATGATTATTGTTTTACCGGAAGTGGTATGATATACGACATAACAAAAGAAGGGCCACAGCAAAATGACCAGGATAGTTCATTTTGCTGCGGCCCTTTTTTGTATTCAAAATTATTCAAACTGCTGTACCAGGTCCCGGAAGGTATCTTTATGAGACGGATACCAGTCAGTAAAGGCCTGGGAATCGGCGAGGAGACGGTCATTCAGCGCCAGAAAGAATGCCGGCAGATTTTTCGTTGTAATCGTGCCAATCTGTGTGCCCATGACACCCTGACCGATGGCATAACTGCCGCCAGCGTAGATGTCGAACGCTTCTTCCATGACAGTGCCTGTTTTTTTGCCAGATCCGCGCAATCCCAGTATGGCCAGCTGCTGGACCGTGCAATTAGACGGGCAGCCGGAAAAATGGCATTTAGGCAAAAGGGTCGTGTCTTTGCCGCTTTCACGCAGTACGGTGGCAATATGGACGAATGTACCGTGCGAATCGCG
>NZ_DGRS01000055.1:0-30808 GCF_002391155.1 Megasphaera sp. UBA4382
GGACGAATGTACCGTGCGAATCGCGCAATCCCTGCTGGCATACCGTTGCGCCGATGCAGCTGACCGACTGTTCAAACGGTGTCCGTGCCGTATCACTTATGGTAATATCCGCTATCACCCGGGCTTCCGGGGCAGTCAGATTGATAATATATGCTGTTTCATCAGCGTTGAGCCGGATTTCGACATCATCCATAGCTGAAAGTGCCGTAAGAAGACGGGTGAATACAGTCATATCCGGCGTACCGCCCAGGGGCTTGTAGGCTACATAGTACAGGCCGGGCTGTTTTTGTTTTCCTATGCGCGGGTCAGATAATATACGATCGTCGGCACTGCCTTTTGTCACCGGTGGCTGCAGTTCAATCGTCAGTCTGTAATCTCCTTCAGAGCGGACTTTCCTGACGGCGTCCTGCACAGCCTTACGGAACGCATCTTCTCCCATGGCTTCCAGAATAAAGCGGGAACGATTGCGGCCGCGGTGTTCATAATCACCGTATTTCATGTAAATATCACGGGCATAGGCAAAAATGTAGTAAGAAATATCTAGGGGATCGATACCGTGGTCGATGAGAATGCCAAAGCGGGAGCCATTGACGCCAAAACCTCCGCCGGCAAAGACATCGAATGTGTGATCCGGACGGGCTACGAATCCCAGGTCTTTGAACGTTGCATGTCCTTCATTGTCGAGGCCGTTTGAAAAGCTGATTTTAAATTTGCGGGGAAGGTTCAGCCTGGGCATGAGATTGATGACGAAGTGGGAAGCTGCTTCGATATAAGGGGTCATATCAAAATATTCACCCTGTTCGACGCCGTGGAGAGGGCTGGCCGTTATATTACGCGGATTATCACTGCCAGCGCCATAACAGTATATGCCGGCATTGAAGCATTCCTGATATAAAGCAAGAAGGTTTTCTTCAGATAAATGATGAATCTGGAGAGCTTCGCCTGTCGTGAAATGAATCAGGTCTAAGGGATACCGCCCGAGTATATCTTTTAAAAAGAGAATATGTTTTTTCCGGATGGCACCGCCGGAAAAGCGCAGACGCAGCATAGAACTCTGCCCGCCCCGTTCACCATAGCTTCCAAACTTGCCAGACGTGCCCTTGTATTTGGCAGGCGGCAGCTCTTTGGCATAGAAAGCATGGCAGGCTTCTTTAAACAGAGGGAAGCGGCCCTGTATTTCTGATTTCGTTTCCTGGGAAATTTCGGTCATGGAAAAGCTCCTTTCGAAAAAGAAAGTGTAATACTGAACATAGTATACCAGAATCCCCGATGTGTGGATATACCAGAATTTTCCATAGAAGTAAAAAGTTTTACATAGAAGCAACGGGATGTATAGGAAATCTTTACAAAGGTGATTCACAATGGGTATGTTCGTGCAGAAGGAGGGGTTATATGAAGCAAGTTTTTTTCTCTTCCACGCTGATGTGGAGTGCACCATTGCAGGATATGGCACAGATTGTCCGGGAACATCAGCTGGCAGGGATAGAAGTATGGGCACAGCATTTTTTCTATCATCAGTACGACCGGAATGTTTATAGAGAATATGCCAGGAAATTCCAGATGAAAACTTTTGTGCACAGCTGCAGCTGGGATCTGAACCTGGCTTCACTCAATGAGGGAATACGGCAGGCTTCTGTTCAGGAAGTCATAGCTTCGCTGCATCTGGCCAGAGACCTGGAAGCTTCTGAAGTGACGGTTCATCCTGGACATATGACTATGCCATTCTGGCCCAGAACCAGCGTGGCCCTGTTTCATCAATCGCTGGAACAGATTGCCGAAGCATCTCATGTTTTAGCAATCCCCGTATCACTGGAAATTATGGAGAAGATTCCGAAAGAGTTCGTCACATCTGTTGAGGCTATGGAGAACGCAGCAGGAGATTTGTTTGATGCATTTTATTATACGCTGGATACGGCCCATTGTGACAGCACGGCGGAAATCCGTCGCATATTGAATGAGATGCCACGGCTGTCTAAGATACATATCAGCAACCGTCAGGGTCCCGTATATCATACGCCCCTTAGGGAAGGAGATTATGACTTCATGAAACTGCTGCCCGTTTTATACAGCCGGCAGCTGCCACTGGTCGTAGAAGGGTTTGATGCCGGTACCGGTTATACGATATTACACAAAAATCTTGATTTTTTACATGAGGAGGAACAACATGAATACATGGATAAAAAAAACCTGCGGTCTCTTACTGACCGGTGTTACGCTGTTTAGTCTTGCAGGCTGCGGAGGAAGCGGGGAACAGTCATCGGCTGCCAAAGACGACCTTAAAGGGGAAGTCGTCCTCTATACGTCCCAGCCGGAAAAAGATGCCCAGAAGCTGATAGAAGCGTTTAACAAGGAACATCCTGATGTCAAAGTCAGTGTATTCCGGTCCGGTACGGAAGAAGTCATCAGTAAAGTCATGGCAGAACAATCGGCCGGCGATATCAAAGCAGATGTGCTGCTGGTCGCCGATAATGTAACCTTTGAATCCCTGAAAAATAAAGATATGCTGGAAGCCTATGAATCGCCAGAACTGTCCGATATTCCCAGTCAGTTCATCGATAAGGACCACATGTATACGGGAACGAAAGTCATTACGACGGGCATTATGGTCAATACGGATAAAGCCAAAGAACAGCCGGCTGCTTTTGCCGATTTGACAAAACCGGCTATGAAAGACGAAGTATCCATGCCGAGTCCGCTATATTCCGGCGCGGCTGCCTATAACCTGAGCCTGCTTACCCGGACAAACGGCCTTGGCTGGGACTGGTATAATGCCCTGAAAGCCAATGGCGTTAAAGTCGATAAGGGAAATGGTTCCGTTCAGAAAGCTGTCGTTTCTGGTGAAAAAGCTTACGGTATCGTTGCCGATTTCATGGCTAACCGGTCACGGAAAGACGGAGCGCCTGTCACCTTCATTTATCCGTCGGAAGGATCTCCTGCCGTAACCGAACCAATCGGTCTGGTAAAGAATGCCAAACATAAAAAAGCAGCCCAGGCTTTTATCGATTTCGTACTGTCCCGAAAGGGACAGGAACTGGCTGCCAGCATCGGATATACGCCGATTAAAGAAGGAGTCGCTGCTCCGGAAGGTTTGAAATCGATTACGGATATCCATGTACTGTCTGGCGACGTGACGACACTCTTTACCAACCGTGAAGCCGATAAAAAACAGTTCAGCAGCATCTTCTCATAAAGGGGGACTTCCATTGTTATCCTCAAAGATACAGCGGCCGATAGTACGCCTGGTGTTCTACAGCCTTCTGTGTTTTGTCTTTGTGGCCCCGGTCCTGCGCCTCTGCGTCATGAGTTTTCATGGCGCAGATGGCTATAGTCTGGCCAATTTTATTACCTTGTTCCATGACCAGCGGACGTGGGAAGCCATAAAAAATACATTGATCATTTCCATTGCGTCGACGATTATGGCTGCCTTTGTGGGCAGTTTCCTTGCTTTTGTGTCAGCCTATACCAATATCCGTCACAAAAAGCTGCTGGAACTGCTCATTCTCATGCCGTTCATTATCCCGTCTTATATCGTGACGCTGTCCTGGTCAGGCCTTTTGCTGAAGCAAGGCCATATTAATACGTTTGTGACATCACTGGGGCTTGCCCCGCTCGATTTATACAGTCTGACCGGCATATGGGTTGTCCTGGGGTTCATCAATATTCCCGTTGTCTACCTCAGCGTCGTCCACATGCTGCGCAAGATACCTGCAGAGATGGAATGGGCCTCCCGGGCCTGCGGCTTTACTATCTGGCAGACTATATGGCGCATTGACCTGCGGGAAGTCTGGCCAGCTATCGCCAGTGGCAGCCTGCTGGCATTCCTGGCTGCTATTGATAACTTTGCCGTGCCGGCCTTTCTGGGCATTTCATCGGGGATTCCCGTACTCAGTACGTACATCTACGAAAAGGCCATCAGTTTCGGACCCGATGCATTTCCCATGGCAGCCGCATTGTCTGTCCTGTTATCGTGCATCGCCATTGGCGGGACACTGTTGGAAAGCTGTTTTGTTCATAGCCGCAGTGCTATGGAATCCATCAAAGAAGATTTCCAGCCCCGCATCATCCTGAACGGCAGCAGACGAAAGATTTTGGAGTGGGGTGTCATGGGTCTGCTCAGTATTCTCAACTTCGTTCCGTTGGCTGATATGATTCTCAACGCATTCTTGAAAAATTATGGTCTTGCCTTGACTTATAGCAATATATCGCTGCGTAATTTTTCCTTTGTCTTTACCAACACGGGCGTTCTTACAGCCGTCCGCAATAGCCTGATTCTGGCACTGGTCACCTGTCTGGTATGCATCGTGATCGGTACGGTCCTGGCATTCCGTCAAGTGCGCCGCCATAGTCTGGCCGCTGCAATTGCTGAAAAATGCTCAGCCCTGACCTATGCACTGCCGGGCATTGTCCTGGCTCTGGCCATGATTTTCCAGTGGACGGAACCGCTCCCCGGGGTCCGGCCCCAGCTCTATGGGACAATCTACATCCTGCTGTTTGCGTACATCACGCGTTACCTGATTCTTCAGATAAAGAGCAGTAAAACTGCACTGAATGCCATTAATCCCGAACTGGAGGATGCTGTCCGTGCCAGCGGCGGTTCTATGCTGTCAGTCTGGCGCTATGTGCTGGTGCCCCTGCTGATGAGGCCTGTCCTTTCCGGTTCGTTTCTCATATTCGGCCTGTCCCTGACCGAACTAACCTTATCGTCTATTCTGGCCAGTGCCGGTACAAAGACCATCGGCCTTACGATTTTCAGTTTTCAGCAGGCCGGCGATTACAGCCTGTCGGCGGCCATGTCCACCGTCGTCGTATTACTGCTCCTTGGCGGATATATGCTGGCCTGGGCTACATCTTTAAAAAAGAAGGAGAAAAACGTGTATGAGCTTGTATCTCGAACACATAAAACAGAAATTCGGCAGCACGCCAGTGCTTAATGATATTAATCTGGTTATCAGACCGTCAGAATTCCTTGCTATCCTCGGCCCGTCCGGTTGTGGCAAGACGACATTGCTGCGGATTATCGGCGGCTTCCTGAAACCTACCTCTGGCACAGTACGCCTCGATGGCACGGTCTATTCTGATTCATCAGTCATGGTTCCCATTGAAAACAGAGACCTTGGCATGGTGTTCCAGTCCTTTGCCCTGTGGCCACACATGACTGTGCGGGAACATGTGGAATTTCCTCTGAAGAGCCGTAAAAAAGCAGGCTGGCCGGCAGAGAAAAAAGAAGCCGCTGTCGCCCAGGCCATCCATGATATGGGACTCGATGCATTGGCCGACCGCTATCCCGGGGAACTGTCCGGCGGCCAGCGCCAGCGCGTATCCCTGGCCCGGGCTATCGTCAGCAAGCCGTCCATCCTGCTTATGGATGAACCTCTGAGTGCTCTCGATGCCGAACTTAAAATCAATATGCGCAAAGAAATCCAGGACATACACCGCCGTACGGGCGCCATTATCATATACGTCACGCACGATCAGAGCGAAGCCCTGGCCATGGCAGACCGCATTCTGGTCATGCGTTACGGCGTCATCGAACAACTGGGAACACCGGAAGAAATTTATACTCACCCGGAAAGCGAATTCGTCGCTACCTTCGTCAGCAAATGTAATCTCCTTCATGGCACCTGGCAGGGGAGTGATTTTCATGTGGCGGGACATCCTTTCGTATATCCTGATACGGGTATTGCCTATCCGCTAAAAGAAAAAGGTCTCTATCCCGTCCGGCCGGAACAATTCCATATCACCTATGATGGGCCGGGACTGGAAGCGACCATAACGAACCGGCAGTTTCACGGCAGGGAAATACACTACGCCGTCACCTGTGGTAAAGAAGAATTCCAAGTTTTTGCCCGGTCAGGAGAAGTATTTTTCCCCGGCGAATCGGTACGGCTCGTATTTACGGCGTGAAAAGAGGAAAGCATATGAATTTTTTATTTGATCTGCATACCCATACGCTGGCCAGTGGCCACGCCTATGGTTCCTTTACGGATAATATCGCTGCGGCCAGGAAACGGGGCCTCTGGGGTCTAGGGGTATCAGAACATTCCAGTTCCATGCCCGGTGCGCCGCAGCCTATCTTTTTTACCAATTTTAAAGTAATCCCTGACATCATCGATGGACTGCACGTCTTTACAGGAATGGAACTAAATATTATTGATTATGATGGACGTGTCGATATGGAAGAACGCATATTGCAGAAAGTCGATTACGTCATTGCCAGTCTCCACAAAGACTGCATCCAGTCCGGATCGGTAGAGGAGAACACATCGGCACTTATCGAGGCTATGAAAAATCCCTATGTTAAAATTCTGGGGCATCCTGACGATGACCGCTTTCCTGTTGATTATAAAAAACTCGTAGAGGCGGCTTCCCACGAACATATTGCCATGGAAATCAATAATAGTTCTGCTTCGCCACGTAACGGGCGTACCGGTGCAGAAAAAAATATTCCTGTGCTGCTGAAATATTGTCAGCAGTACCAGGTTCCTGTCATTGCCGGCAGTGACGCACATATATGGCTCGATGTCGGAGATTTGCAGCGGTCGGACGCCTTTTTACAAAATGCCCGTTTTCCCGGATCTCTCGTTCTGAATGCGACGAAAGAAGGCTTATTATACGTCCTCAACGATACGCCGAGACGGAAGCGGCTTGCTGCCAGCCTGTCTGAATAGATGGTGTAGTGAACACCGGGAAGTATAAAAAAACAAAAGAATGGGATGGAAAAGTGTAGCACCTTTTTATATTGCAACGCTTATCGAGCGGGTATATAATGAGACTTGCTTTAATGGTTTGATGTATCATTTCATTTAAAAGCAGTAATGTATGAAGAGGAGGCTTTTCTATGTCATCTAAATTAGGCACAATCTGTATTGTGCTGACAGCACTGGCCTTCGGGACCATGGAAATCTCGTTGAAAATCGCTGGCACTGCTTTTACTCCCTTTCAATTGACCTTTCTTCGTTTTCTCGTCGGTGGTCTGCTGTTGATGCCTCTGGCACTGCGGGATATGAAGAAGCGCCATATCCATCTGAATCGTTCTGATATAGCCTATCTGGCTGTGCTGGGGCTGGTCAATATCTGTTTCAGCATGATTTTGTTCCAGATTGGGGTCAATATGGCCAATGCCGGCCTTGCGGCTATCGTTTTTTCCAGTAATCCTGTCTTTGTCATGATTTTTTCGTATTTTATTATTCATGAAGCATTTACCCGCAAAAAGGCAATTACCCTGGTCCTGAGTATCGTCGGTCTGATTATCGTAGCCAATCCCGTAGCCATTATCGAAAGCGGCAATTTCGGGCTGCTCGTTTCGGCTGCGGCAGCTGTTTCCTTTGCCCTCTATACGACACTTGGTAAGCTGCGTATTGCCAAATTGGGCGGCAATGTAGAAAATGCCTTCAGTTTCCTTCTGGGCTGCTTTTTCCTGTTCTTTATCCTCCTGTTTCACGGCGATCCTATCCTGGGCGGCATCAATTCCCGTACTATCTGGCCGCTCATTTATTGCTCCCTCGTCGTTACCGGTTTCGGGTACCTGTGCTTCATGAAAGCAATTGAACTGACTGGCCCTTCTAATGCATCTTTTGCCTTCTTCATTAAACCAGTCATCGCGTTGATCCTGTCGGCGATTATTCTGTCGGAACCGATTACGATGAACGCTGTCATCGGTCTGGTTCTCATCCTTCTGGGCTGCACCATGGCAGGGCCTATCGAACATCTCCTGTTCCGCCATCATGCGGTCGGTGAAATCGAAGGGCGTAAAAATCATCCGGCATGGATACGGGAAAATGCAGAATGCCCGCTGGTCATCACTATTTCCCGGGAATTTGGCAGTGGTGGCCGCAATATAGGCAAACTCGTAGCCCGCAAGCTGGGCGTGCCCTACTATGACACGGCTATTCTCAATATGACACGGAAAGAACATCCCCAGACATTCGAAGCCTGGCGCAAGGAAAAAGACCAGCATCTCGGTCCGCTCCTGGCTAAAGTCTACGATGATTACGTCCATTATTCGACAGGGTATGAGTCGAAGCGGCAGGAGATGTTTAATGATGAATCCGATGTCATCCGGGAACTAACCAACGGCAAATCCTGCGTTATCGTCGGGCGGCTGGCAAACTATATTCTGCGCAAGCGTCCCAATACATTTAATGTATTTATTTCTTCTGATCCGGACTGGGCTGTGCAGCGCATCATGCTGCGCGAACACGTCGATGCCGATACGGCTATGAAAATCCGCAACCGCGTCAACAAGGAACGGCGCGACCACTGCATGTATTGTACTGATTCCTACTGGGGATATGGGGCCAATTACGATATGAGCCTGAAATCCAGCGATTACGGTGTCGTAAAGACAGCAGACCTCATCCTGGCAGCAGCACAGCATCGTCTTACCATTTCGAAAGACGAACTCAATCCTGTTACAAAGGACAATGCCCGGGATGAAAAGACAACAGCTGTGCCCAAAGCCTGATACGGTATAGGTGTTACCGGGCAGGGAAAATTTCTTTTGAAAAAGACTTGCATTATCCTGCTATATCGGGTATACTATCTTACGTCAAATAAAATATAGTTCCATCAAGAGACGGCGGAGGGACTGGCCCTGTGATGCCGCAGCAACCTTCATCTATTGAAAGGTGCTAAATCCAACAGTGTATATACTGGCAGATGGGTATACGTAGCCCCCTCTTGTCAGAGAGGGCTTTTTTTTACATACGTATCAAATGGAACTAAAAAAGTTAAGGAGGATATACAAATGGCTAAAAACCGCGAATTCTTTACTTCTGAATCCGTTACTGAAGGTCATCCTGATAAGATGGCTGACCAGATTTCCGACAGCATCCTTGATGCCATCCTGGCAAAAGACAAAAATGCCCGCGTTGCCTGCGAAACGCTGGTAACGACTGGCATGGTCCATGTCGTAGGTGAAATTTCCACTACCTGTTATGTCGATATTCCACATATCGTCCGCGAAACAATCCGTGAAATCGGTTACACGCGGGCTAAATACGGCTTTGACTGCGATACATGCGGCATCCTCGTATCCCTTGACGAACAGTCTTCAGATATTGCTATGGGCGTCGATGAAGCTATGGAAGCAAAAGAAGGGCAGAAGGATAAATTTGATATGATTGGTGCCGGTGACCAGGGTATGATGTTCGGCTACGCTACTAATGAAACGGACGATTACATGCCACTGCCGATTTCCCTGGCACACCGTCTGGCACGCCGCCTGGCAAAAGTCCGTAAGGATGGCACGCTGTCTTATCTCCGTCCCGATGGAAAGACACAGGTCACGGTCGAATACGATGACGGCAAACCGGTCCGTATCGACACCATTGTTATTTCGGCACAGCACAGTCCGGAAGTAACACGTGACCAGATTGAAAAAGATCTCCTCGAATACGTCATCAAGCCGGAACTTCCTGAAGGCCTGTTCGATGACAAGACAAAACTGTATATTAATCCGACGGGACGGTTCGTCATCGGCGGCCCTCAGGGTGATTCGGGCCTCACGGGACGGAAAATCATCGTCGATACGTACGGTGGCATGGCCCGTCATGGCGGCGGATGCTTCTCCGGCAAGGACCCCACAAAAGTCGACCGTTCGGCCGCTTATGCAGCCCGTTATGTAGCCAAGAATATTGTTGCCGCGGGACTGGCTGATAAGGTCGAAATCCAGCTGGCTTATGCCATAGGCGTTGCCCGCCCTGTTTCTATCCACGTTGAAACGTTCGGTACAGGCAAGGTCGATAACGATGTCATCGTCAGCCTGATCAATAAACACTTTGATCTCCGCCCGGCCGGCATCATCGAAATGCTCGACCTGCAGCGTCCGATTTACAAACAGACCGCTGCTTATGGTCACTTTGGCCGCAACGATCTGGATCTTCCCTGGGAAAAGACCGATAAGGCCGATATCCTCCGTAAAGAAGCCGGATTATAATAGGCAATCATCCTTGATGTCTGCCTGAGGAAAGTGTATGACTTCACTTTCTACAGTACTTTACGGATTGACAAATATGCTCTTTTTGAGTATAATTTCAATGTGTGCAGTAAAGCACTCCCTAACATACATTTGGAGGGAGGGATATAGAATGGCAGAAATCAAAGTTGGTAAAAATGAATCCTTGGACAGCGCACTGCGCCGTTTCAAACGTTCTTGCCAAAAAGCAGGTGTTCTTTCCGAAGTCCGGAAACGCGAACACTATGAAAAACCGAGCGTACGGAGAAAGAAAAAATCTGAAGCAGCACGGAAACGGAAGTATAGAGCATAATCGCAAAGAGTAGAAGGGTGATATCATGTCTCTGAAAGAAGAACTGCTTCAAGATATGAAAACGGCAATGAAAGCGAAAGAAGCTGGTAAGACGGCTCTTTCCGTCATACGCATGGTCCGTAATTCCATTAGAAATACGGAAATCAATGGTAAATGCGAACTGGATGATGCCGGTGTGGCAGCAGTCATTGCCAAAGAAATGAAACAGCGCAAAGAATCGCTGGCTGAATTTGAAAAAGCCGGCCGTACTGACCTGGCAGACCAGACAAAGGCTGAAATGGCCGTTCTGGAAAAGTATATGCCAAAACAGCTGACGGAAGATGAAGTTGCGCAAATCGTCCGTGACACCATTGCCGGGCAGGATGCGTCGTCTCTTAAGATGGGCGATGTCATGAAGCTCGTCATGCCGAAAGTCAAGGGCAAAGCCGACGGGAAGGTCGTTTCCCAGACCGTCAAAAAAATCTTACAAAACAAGTAGTGAATTTATCATAAATCGCTTGACAAATCCGCTGATTGATTGTAATATTTAACCATGATTTAGACAACAAAATAAGTCATGAATCAAGTCAAAGAAGACTTCAAACCAAATTTTAGGGGAGAAGTCTTTTTTATTTGTTAAGGAGGAATTGGGTATGGTAAAAGAAGATTTAGTTTATGTCATTCCTGCAGGTCAGTATGGTAAAGAAGGGGTATTGGCCCTGCTCGAACAGCATCCGGAAATCAAATTTGTATCTCTCGTCGGCGTCGATCTCGCCGGCAATGATACAGATGAAAAGATTCCTATTTCTACGTTCTTTGATGACTATGATGATTTCTTCAATGCAACGGCTTTCCAGACAGATGGTTCTTCCGTCGTCCTGCCGGGCATTGCAACGCTTTCCAATGCCCGTGTTGATATCAAGGCTGACCCCGGTGTAAACTGGTTCGTCGATTATAACGATGGCAACATCGATTATGCAACAGGCAAGCCGGTTGGTACTCTCCGTATCCCCAGCTTTCTGCGTCATGCAACGGGCTATATCGATTCCCGTTCCATTCTCCGCAACACATTGAATTATGTTAATGATGAACTTCTGGCAGTCATCAAAAAATACGGCGTCAAAGGCCTGACCATTAATACTGACGATATCGAAAAAATCGTATTTACGACGGCAACCGAACTGGAATTCTGGGTCAAGACCCCGAGCCAGGAAGTGGCAACACGCAGCCTTTCCGTTACACAGAAACTGCAGGAATCGTATTGGCAGCGTACACACGGCGTAGTCCGTACAGCTTTGGAACAGGCTGTTGAACGCCTCCGTCTCTATGGCCTCGAACCAGAAATGGGTCATAAAGAAGTCGGTGGTATCAAAGCCCAGATTGATGATTCCGGTAATCTGATTTACGTTCTCGAACAGCTCGAAATCGACTGGAAATACACAGGCGATCCCGTACAGACGGCTGATAACGAAATCCAGGCCCGTGTCATCGTCCGTGAAGTATTCCGTGAAAATGGTCTTGAAGTTACGTTCCAGGCTAAACCGATTCAGGGCGTTGCCGGCAGTGGCGAACACACCCATATCGGCATCGGTGCCATCATGAAGAACGGTAAATTCGTCAACCTCTACAATCCTGATGACATGTCCCAGGAATTCCTGTCTGCTCTCGGCTATGGTGCTATCATGGGCATCCTGAAACATTACGAAGTCATCAATCCGTTCGTTTCTTCGACAAACGATGCCCTCAATCGTCTCAAACCGGGCTTTGAAGCTCCGGTCTGCATCGTAACAGCTCTCGGTGGCGAAACACCGGCTGTACAGTCCCGTAACCGTTCGGTCCTCATCGGCCTGATCCGCAATACGATGAAACCGGCTGCTACCCGTTTCGAACTGCGTGCTCCTAACGCTTTCACTAATACTTATATTGCCATTTCCCTGTTGTATATTGCCGCTCTCGACGGTATCAAATATGCCCTGTCCAGTGGCAAGACACCGGCTGAATTATGTGCCGAACTTTCGAAGAAACCGGGCGATGACGCCGATTACCTTGAAAAAGACCGTGCATACCGCAGCGAAGTCGATGTATTTGAAGCCTTTACCGATGAAGAACGGGCTGACATGTTTGGCAAGGCTCCGAAGACCGTCTGGGAAAACTTCAAAGCTCTCGACGAATATCCGGAAAAACTGGCAGAAATTACCAAAGGTGCCTTTGAAAAACGTTTCGTAGAATCGTTTAAACTGGGTGCTCTTACCCGCTGGGCTCTGGAACTCCAGTACCGCATCATCCCGGACAACCTGGAAAAGGTCATTGCCTGCAAACAACTTCATACAGAAGCCGATTCCAACCCGCTGGAAGTTGAACGCTGGAAGATCATCAACACGCTCCGTACAGAACTGGGCCGCGATACGGAAAAGAATCTGTCTATCTTCTCCAAAATCAAAAAAGCCCTGGCTGTCAAAGATTATGATACGGCTTCCGACCTGATGGTCATCATGAACGACAAGATGGATGAATTGCTGAATCTGTATTATGAATACAGCCACAATGCATTCTAATAAACATTGCAGTCTGTGATGTAGTAATACTGCATAAAGTAAACACCTGTCTTATGGGAGAATTATCTCATAAGGCAGGTGTTTTTGCGTCGTACGGCCATTGTCTCTCAAGCGGAACAGGTATTCAGCCAAAAGAACAGAAAGTTATTTATCTAATATACGCATATTGACTGGAGAAATAAGATATTTCTATTCACAATATGTATCAATAACCTGTATTAAAGTACAGGTTATTTTTTTTCGAAATTTAGTATCCTATACGTAGATAAATAGAACTAAAAAAATAACAAAAGAATGCCCACGATGAATCATTTTGTAAAGGAGGTTGTATTATGGGTTTAATTAAAGCAGCGATGGGTGCGGCAGGTGGCGTCCTGGCCGACCAGTGGAAAGAGTTTTTCTATTGTGACAGTATGCCTGCAGACGTCCTGATGATGAAAGGGCAGAAGCGGATTAGTTCCCGTGGCCGCAGTTCCAATACGAGCGGGGAAGACAACATCATTTCTAATGGCTCGAAAATTGCCGTCAATAACGGACAGTGTATGATGATTGTCGAATCGGGCAAGGTCGTCGATCTCTGCAACGAGCCGGGCGAGTATATTTATGATAAATCTACGGAGCCATCTATTTTTACAGGTGATCTCAAGCAGGGACTCAAAGACATGTGGGGACAGATGAAGGAACGATTTACCTTTGGTGGCGATACGGGGAAAGATCAGCGTGTCTACTATTTCAACATGAAAGAACTGGTCGGTAATAAATACGGTACGCCCCAGGAAGTTCCTTTCAAGATGAAAGATCCCGATACGGGGCAGATTCTTCTGATCCGTCTGCGTTGTTTTGGCGAATATAGTTATCATATCGTCGATCCCGTCCTGTTCTATACGAATATAGCGAGCAATGTCGACGACAGGTATGAACGCAGCCAGATTGACAGCCAGTTGAAATCGGAACTGCTCAATGCGCTGCAGCCGGCTTTCGCCAGGCTGAGCGCCCAGAGGATTGACTACGTCGAACTGCCGGGACGGACGTTTGAAATCGCCGATGCCCTGAATGAGGTCCTGTCCAAACGATGGCGGGAACTGCGCGGTCTGGAAATCGTATCCTTTGGCATCAACAGTATCAAAGCTAATGAAGAAGATGAAGCGAAAATCCAGAAAGTACAGATGGGTAAGACGCTGTCAGATCCGTCCCTGGCCATGGGAGCTATGGCTGATGCCACTAGCGATTCCATGCGTATGGCCGCCCAGAATGAAGGTGCCGGCGGTGCAGCTTTTGGTTTCATGAACATGAGTATGGCCGGCAATGCCGGTGCCGGCATGTATCAGCAGATGGCTCAGCAGCAGGAGCTGATGAACCGGCGGCAACGACTGATGGACCCGCAGCAGTTCGAAGCGGAACGGGTCGTAGCTGCGCAGGCAGGCGGAGCGATGGCGGCCGGTACGGCAGGCAGCTGGACCTGCCCGCAATGCGGCACGGCGAACCAGGGCAAGTTCTGCCTCAACTGCGGAACGAAGAAACCGGAACCTAAACCGGCTGAAGGTATGTGGGACTGTGGCTGTGGACAGAAAGGCAATACGGGAAAATTCTGTGAAAATTGTGGCAAGCCCCGTCCGGAACAGAAAAAAGATGCCGATGGATGGACCTGCCCGCAGTGCGGCGCTGTCAATCAGGGCAAGTTCTGTATGGAATGCGGTACGAAAAAGCCGGCTGATGCCCCTCTTTTCAAATGCGATAAATGTGGCTGGCAGCCGCCGGATCCCCATCATCCGCCAAAATTCTGCCCTCAGTGCGGCGATCCTTTTGATGACAACGATAAACAGTGACGTATGAAATGAGGTGAGATTATGGCTAATACCTCTGTGGGATATACATGCCCCAATTGTGGAGGGCCTCTGGAATTTGCTCCTGGTACCGCCAAGGTAACCTGTCCGTATTGTGATACGGAATTCGAAGTTGCCAAAATCGAAGAATTGTTTGCAAAGCAAGAAAAGATGGCGGCAGAAGCCCAGGCTGCAAAGGAAGCTAAATGGGATACGGCAAATGCCGGCAGTGAATGGAGCGAAGACGAAGCAGCCCAACTGCAGATTTTCACTTGTTCGTCCTGTGGTGCTGAAATCGTCAGTGATAGCAATACAATGGCGACAGAATGCTGTTATTGTGGCAATCCTACCATGCTGCCCAGTCGTTTCTCGGGGATGCTCAAGCCGGACTTTGTCATCCCCTTTACAAAGACAAAAGAAGATGCCATAGCAGCATTAAATGCGTTTTATAAGGGAAAGCGGCTCCTGCCAAAAGCTTTTACGGCCCATAACCGCGTAGAAGCCATCCAGCCCATGTACGTGCCCTTCTGGCTCTTTGATTCCGAAGTGACGGCGTCGGCTGAATTCAAGGCAGAGACTGATACGGTCTATGAAACGAAAGACGAACGCATCACTGAGACCAGCGTCTACCGCTGCGACCGCAAGGGGACTATGCGCTTCCAGCGTATCCCCGTCGATGGCAGCCAGAAGATGGATGACACGTACATGGAAAGCATCGAACCTTACGATTATGATGGCATGAAAGATTTCAGCAGTGTCTACCTGACGGGATGCCTTGCCGATAAATACGATGTCGATGCTGAAGCAGCCGTACCCCGGGCAGACGAACGGGTCCGCCAGAGCGCCATCGGTGTCCTCGAAGATACCGTCGAAGGGTATGACCGGGTAGAACTCAAAGAAGATGTCATCAGCAAAGATGAAGGAGCTGTGTCCTACGCCATGGCGCCGGTGTGGATTTTGACGACGCGTTACCAGGACCAGCCGTATACCTTCATGATGAACGGCCAGACCGGCAAGATGATCGGCAGCCTGCCCTATGACAAGCAGAAAGCTAATCTGTACTGGGCCGGCAGCTCTCTGATCCTGACAGTGATTTTTTACTTCATCGCCAAGTTGTTCGTATAAGGAGGGATAGTCATGAAAGGATATGTAACGAAATGTATGCTGTTCCTTGTCTGCCTGTTCTTCCTGACGATGAACGCCCTGGCTGCCAATCCGTCCAGCCTGGCTGACGGGGCTCAGCTCTTAAAGGGAAGTGAACGCATTGCCGTGTTAAATGAAATCGGCAATGTCGAAAAGAAATATGGCGTGCGCCTGGCTGTCGTCACGGTCGCCTCGACGAAGCAAGTGAAAATCGGTGACTATGCCAATCAGATTCTGGACAGCACCTATAAGGACGGAAAGAATGGCAATATGGTCCTGGTCCTAGCCATGGATACACGCGATTACTACATCGCTACAGATAAGACCATGCGCCAGCGCATCACGGATAAAGGCGGCATACCGGCACTGGAAGAACAATTCCTGCCTCTGCTGAAAGAAAAGAAATATGGCGATGCTTTCAAAGCGTATGCGTCGGAGTCTGGTGAACTGCTGGCTTATTATGAAGCCAATGGCAAGGCCTACGATCCTCATGACCAGTTCAGTGTTACGGCCCTGGCCATCGCCCTGGTCCTCGGTATCGTCGGTGGCTTCCTCATCCGGCGCTATCTCATTAGTACCATGAGCAATGTCGCCCCGGCCCTGGCGGCTTCGGCCTACCTTGATGAAGACAGTTTCGACCTCGTAGAGAAGGACGATACCTTCCTGTTCATGAACGTGTCCCGCGTAGCCAAAGCCAAAAAAGAAGAACGCCACGATAGCACCGACAGCAGTCACGGTGGCGGAGGAGGGAAGTTTTAAACAGGTATATAAGGAGAGCTCGTTATGAGATATGAGAAAAAAATACTGCTCATGCTGATGGCGGCCTGCCTGATTGGAACCAGTGCCTTAGCCTGTGAAGAAGGGTATCGCCGGGCCGTGCGCCTGGATTCTGATGAAGCGCAGCAGATTCACGTTTTTACGCAATACTGGGATACCATTTATCCCAGGGACGGGAACCCCTTAAAGAAATTTGCTGTCACCGACCTAGACGGCGACGGCCTGCTGGAAATCCTGACGCAGGACCAGAAGGGAAAAACCGTTCCCGTCGTCCATGAAGTGAACCCGCGGCGCCAGGGCCTGACCTTGAAGAGCAAGCAATGGTATTACCGGCACATCTTCCAGCATAACATCGCCTGGTTCACCATGCATCCTGAAACGGCAGCCGGCCCCTGGGTAGGCCGTACGGAAATCGTCGAATGGATGCTCCAGGACAGCTATGACATCTATATGGGCCGTAAAGAAGGATTTGGATAAGCCCTGTCATTTATAAGAAAGGACGTGTTTGCTATGAAATTCAGGACAACCTCGCTTGGAATGAAGCAGAAGAAACTGCTGGTCACGCTGCTCGCAGCCTGCTTTTTCACCACTGGTGCCGCACTGGCTGCTGACTATGGGAACCCGGCCGGACAAGGACGGATTACCATCGGGCTTTGAAGACTTCCCGATAATTCAATAGAAATAATACAAAAGGAGGCGTTCCATGACTATGATGACAAAACGCATCTGTTCTCTCGCAGCGGCCGGTATTCTTTCCGTCGCATTCCTGGCCGGATGTGGCAGTAACGCACCGGAATCACCGAAAGCAGATGCCGTGAAGATGAAACCTATCCAAACACTCAAACTGGCTGGTAAAGACGTACCGCTCTATGAATTGACGGGAATCGAGCTGCCTCACTTTGTCAAATCCCGTCTGGCCGTGACAGCTGATGCAGTCTATGCTCCGACTCAGGAAAAAGGGGAAAACGATGCTCATCTCTGGAAATTCCCGATGAAGGGCGACAAGCTCTCGGCAGGACAAGAAATCGGTCTGATGAAACTGTCCTGGCTGACGACGAATGGCAAGAACGTCTATTTTTGCCAGGGCAATCATGTCCAGGGCATCTATGACGGTTCGGCTGTCCACCAGGCGGCCTTGAGCAGCAACCGGGAACGCTCCGTCCAGTCTGTCTACGGCAGTGATACGGTCTATTTCGATCGCGAAGGGGCCAGTGCGACGGCCGGCATCACGCGGGGCACGCTCACGAAAGACGGCTTTTCGAATCCCAAACTGCTGCTGGCTACCTTTGGTTATATGGACCAGCGCAAGGCTGCTAAAGACGAAGTCGCTCCCAAGCTGATTGCAGCTGATACAGACGGCTTCTATATGCAGTGGACGGCCCGTAATGGTTCGAACAATGGCACGGGATGGACGAACCCGCTTTATGCTTTTGACCCGGATGGCAAGGAACTGCGTTCCTTTGAAGTGAATACGGGCCTGGCTGAAGGGATGCAAAAAGCTTCCGCCAGCGGACCTGTCTTTGTCACCCGTGATTATGTCGGTTTTACGGGACGGGGGCTGTTCCGCATATTTGATAAAAAGACAGGTTCCGCCGTCGGTGATATCATCTATCAGATTGATGACAAAGTGTATACGCCGGATACTATTGCCACAGATGATACGAACCATGTGTATTTTACTCTATACGATAACAAACAAAAGGTACAACATATTTACCGGATAGACTTGTAACAGCAGAGCGGGAGGGACTGGCCAGCGGCCGGTTCCTTTTGCCATATCTACATTATATTGTCGTGACAACTGTCATGTGTACATGGTATAATATTTATAACAAATGGACAGTGCGTTTGCGACGGGCAGGTGAAACGATGATTGGAAAAAAATGGCTGACCGCATGCGGAATTGTTGTATTCTGGCTCATATCAATGATGTGCCAGGCCGTTTCTATCATATATGATAACACCTGGAGAGATGCCTATGGACAGGTCCTGGAACGCACCGTCTTTTCTTTGGATGAGTGTACGGGCCATGATGACTATATCATGGAATTATTTACCGATACCGATGTAACTGCTATGGAAGCATACGATATCCAGGCCACCGTATTACAGAAAAACACCCGTTATTCCTATTATTGGTATCCTCATTATATGGCGACTGTCGTATTAGCCGTCAGTGATGACTGCCCGTATGACATTACAGGCTGGCATAGTCTGCAGACCCTGCCTGTAACGGTCTGCATCCTTTCGTCACAGCCACAATATTCTTTTTCTGTCCAGGCTATGAGTTATGGATTAGGCAGAGATGTTTCCGGCCAGCTGGCCGTGCAGGCACTGAAAAAAATCCATGAGGAGGGCCGGTTCCAGCTGGATACACTCACGGGATTTAATATCATGCAGCCCTACAGAAACCGTCCGGCTGCACAGGTCTATGTTCTCTACGATTACCAGGCGCGGCAATGGCAGCGGCGCGGGGCGCCTATCCATATCGTCGTCCCCGATGAAGGAACGCTGGCATTTCAGAAGGGACTTTTATCGAAGATACCGCTGGTAGTGGATGATGCTAGACTGGCTGATTGTCTGGCTGATGCCGCTTACCGGACGGAACCCATGGAAGGAGCCGTGCAGATATCCGACCAGGAATCCTTTTTTGTTAGTGCTGATTTAATCAGCCATCAGATGCTGTTCCATGTCTTTCATGTATATGAAAAAAACGTTCTCACCGGTACGAATAACATGTTATGGTATATGGCCGCCCTGTTTGTGACAATCCTCTGGGGCTGCCGCCTGCGCCGCCACGTCATACAGCCCCGCATGAGGAATGCCTATGCTGGTCTTACTCTTGTTCTTTGTGGATGGGTTCTCCTGCGCATGTACAAATTGATGCTGCCGGGATATGCCGTGGATCTAATCCGCTGGAGCTGGTATAGCTATTATCTTTTTTTCGGACTGCTCGTTTCCTTGATCGTATGGATCGGCTATATGGCGTCACAACCGGACTGGCACCCTGAATGCCCGCCATGGCTGCGCCTGTTGTTTTCTTACAATCTGGTATTGGCCGTACTCGTATGTACGAATGATATACATCAATGGGCATTCATCCTGCCGGACATTGCAGGCGATGCCAATTCTTATCATGGTAACGGACCGCTGTATTACCTCCTGGCCGTATCGTATGGTGCCGAGTTTCTGGTCGTTAATTTCTGGCTCTGTTATGCATCGTGGAAGCAGCATGTGCAGCGTTCGTTCCGCCTTATCCTGCCGTTCCTGTGTTGCCTGTTCTACGGAGGATATATCGTCGGCTATCTGATGAAAATCCCCTTCTGCCGTATTTCTGAACTAGTTTTGACGACCGTAGTATGGACGCTTATCTGGCTGGAAGTAGTGATGCGTATCCGGATTATCCCGACCAATGAAGGCTATATCGAATTTTTCCGTCAGTCCCGTCTTGCTATACAGCTTTGTGATGATTCGGGCCGTGTCGCATATGCATCACGGGATATAAATAATCTGCCTCTGGAAGATATGGAAATCCAGACCATGCCCATACGTGGTGGCTGGGTACGCTGGTATCGCGATGTACGACATCTGCGTCAGCAAAAGAGAAATCTCTCCCTCGTTGCGCAGGCACTGGAACGGTCGTACCACTTATTACGGAGAGAAGAAGAAATCCAGCGCCAGGTCATTCATCAGGAAGTCAGCCGATGTATCTATGCCGAACTGGAGCAAGTCATCAGCAGCAAGCGGGAGCGTATTGCAGCTTATATGAAAGCGCTGCAGTCTATGAAGCCGGGAATCGAAGCTGATGCTATCGTCAGTCATCTGAACGTCATGGTCTGCTATCTGAAAAAGCGGTGCATTCTCTTGCTCCGCGGAAAAGAAAAAGGTATCCTGGAAGTACGGGAATTATCTCTGGCAGTCAGCGAATCCCAGCATTATATGACTGTCGCAGGCCTGCGTGGCATGGCTACGGTCCGCCTTTCCGGGACCATACCGGATAAGACAGCGCTCTTTCTATATGATATGTTTGAAGAAATAGGGGAAGCATCTATTGCTCATCACGAGCCATACTGGATCTGTCATTTTTCTGAAACCGGCCGGGCATGGACGCTTTCGGTAATGTTGGAAGACCGGCCGGAAGAATCAGACTGGCTTCCCAGGGCTCTGGCGGGCAGCACACTGCCAGAGCCGCTTATCTATGACAGGCTCGAATATGGGCGCCGTTTGACTGTTTCTATTGGAAAGGAGTCGTATCATGATTAATATTTACACCCTTTCCAGTACATTCTGCATTATTTGTATGACCGTGGCTATCATCCTCTTCATTGCCAGCAGCCTGCTGTACTATTTCCTGATGCCACAGCAGGAATTCCGCAATATGGGCCGCAAATGCCTCGAGGGAAGCAATCTCATTGTTCTTCTGGCAATTGTGACTATCTTGTATGAAGTCATGACTGATAGGGCAGATGGAATCCTGTATATAGAAGCACTGAATATCTGGCGTTATGGCATCATATTAGTAATTATCATCAGCACATTGTACATGATTCATGATTTCCATGCCGGTGGACAGTATCTGCTCATTGCCTCGTTCTTTCTCCTTCCGGAATTAGACACGTGGCTTCCCTGGTCGCTGTTATTGGCATTGTCATGCATAGCCCTGCGTCTCATCCTGGTTTTTCCGGCGGCATACCGCCAATACCGGAGTCAGCTGACAGCCCGTTCCATCCAGTCAGCCGTCGATTTTCTGGAAGAGGGAGTCTTGTTCAGTCTGGAAAAAGGAGAGCCTGTCCTGGTCAATTACGTCATGTATGATGTCATGGAAAAGTTGTTGGGCACAGTCATCCGCAATGCGAATATTTTCTGGCATCTCCTGTCAAACTGGAACAATACGGAACACGTTACCATGGAGCGTCAGGGGCAGGACCTTCTGTTCCGAAAGAAAAATGGCATGGCATGGCTGCTGCAGCGGCATCATATCCAGTTCAGAAATCAGTCAGGCTGGCAGATCACGGCACTGGATGTGACGAATCTGGACCGGGTGAACCGGGAGTTGGACCAGAAAAACCAGCTTCTGGAACAGCGGAATGAAAAAATGAAATATCTTCTCAATCATCTAGTCGATATACAAACCCAACGGACGACAGAAGAAATGCGCTATAAGATCCACGATCTCATGGGGCAGCGTATTACCATCCTGCAGCAGCTCCTGAATAATAAAAATACGACCGATTATGCGGCAATCCTGCCACTGGTAGAAAATGTCCTGGCAGATATGCGCCGCGAGACGGCGGATAATCCGGCAGAACGGCTGGACGTACTCATCCGTACCTATTGCAGTCTTGGCATCGACATCACCCTGACCGGTGCTCTGCCGGCGGATGCGGAGTTCGCTGCTGATCTGGTAAGTATTATCCGGGAATCCCTGACCAATGCCCTGCTTCACGGAAAGGCAAGCCAGGTCTCGATAGAGCTTCCTCTTACGGGAAAACGGATACTGACAATCCGTGATAACGGTATTGGGTGCCTGGGACCCATACAGCCCGGCAATGGACTGCAGGGAATTGAACGAAGAGTCAGAAAAATGGGCGCTGCACTTCATCTGAAAGGAAAACCTCATTTTGTTCTGTCCGTAGAAGGAGAGGATGACTATGATTCGTGTACTCGTCATTGACGATCAAAAAATTCTGCTCGAAGGACTGGCAGCCATTTTATCTCAATGTGATGATGTAGAAATTGTTGGAACAATTCCATTCTCGGAAATGGTCGAATCCGCCTGCTCCCTGACAAAGCCGGATGTGATTTTCATGGATATCTGCATGGAGGGGAAAAACAGTGGCATTGAATTGACAAAGCGGCTAAAAGAAAAAAATCCCGGTCAGAAAATCATCATCATGACCGGGTTTCAGGATATTAGTTTTTTGGAAATGTCCCGTGATGCCGGAGCCGACAGTTTCATCTATAAAGAAAGTTCGGCCGCTGCCTTTATCGAGTGCATGAAGCGGACTGTAGCAGGCGAGCAGATATATCCCGATGTACAGGGGAATGTGACGTTCGGTGTCTGTGGTGTAACCCTGACTGAGCGGGAACTGGATATCCTCCGGCTGATCTGCCGCAATTTGTCCTATCAGGAAATTGCCGACGAACTGGGAATCAGTAAGCGGACCGTCAGCTTTCATATCAGCAATATGCTCAGTAAGACCGGTCATAAAAGCATCGTAGGCCTTGCTGTCGAAGCTGCCGATAAAGGATATGCGTCGGCCCCCTAGAAATAAGCTGTCAGACTGGTGCCGATGACATATTCATGGAAAGAAGCCATATAGGTGGTATCGTGACGGTTTTTCAGTGAAAAGCCTTCGACAGCCCAGATAAGTCCCGGTTGGAGAACGTAGTCCAGACGGATTCCCCAGCCACGGAATCCCATGCGGCGGAAAAATGTCGCATCGGCATCCATCGTGTGGTACAGGATGGTAGAAGCAGGCTGGTCATAATAGCGGATCCATGCTTCATAGGAGCCTTGTTTCCGTTCATCCAGCTCTCCGTAGATGAGGGAGGCGACAAATCCCGTTTCAGACTGGCTGTACTGGTCCGCCTCATGACGCCCCCAGGCGTGGAGCCATTCCAGCCGGGCCGACAAATCCGGCCGTATCTGATAAGATCCGCGCCACAGGAAGATGCGCTGCCGGTCATACCTCGTACCGGCCTGCCCCGGATATATTCCGTAAGCAGCTAATGATGGAAACGTCGGTGGGAGACTGCTGGCATTGCGGAAATCCAGAAAGGCCGTATCGCTCTGGAAGCGGCCGTTAAGCCTGCTGTGTAGGAGACTCCATCCTATTTTCCGATGTTCATCATCAGGGCCTGTCGTGCGGCCGGCAAAGAGCGTAATGCTGCCGGGAGAAATCCCTTTCTGACCGAGACGGAACCGCAGGCCGTCCACCTTTTTGTCAATAACATTGCCATCGAGCAGATAATAATTGAAACGGCCTGCTTCTACTTTCGTCTGCTCCGTTTCATGTTGGATATACAGTCTGCCCAGATAAAGATGATGGTCTGCGTCATGGTCTTTATCATTCCGGTTATCTTCCAACTGGGTCCGTATGGTTGTATGTTCGTTCAGATGGATGAAAGGAAAAATCCGCAGCCGGCGCGTCGCCATATATATCGTTTCATCATGCCGGCGACTCTCCTTGCCAAACTGGGCGGTATGAGCGGAAAACCGTCCTTTCCCCCAAAGCCAACGGTAATCACCGTGCACTTCGACATAGGGATAGGTATTTTTCTGCGTCCTCAGAATTTCTTCGTCTTCTAATGGCTCCGATTGTACATCATCAGGAACGATTACTGGAAAAGTGGAAGATCCGGCTGCCTGGCTGGATCCGTAGAACATGGGAATGGCTGTTAGGATAAACAGGAGCAAAACGCATTTCAAGTTCATGGGGGAGTTCCTTTCGTATGCTTTTTTACAATCATATCACAAATGAGATGCAAAAGAAATAACGGATTCAATCTGAAAGAAACTGATTATGAATGATGTAAATCCGCACAGTAGATTTGGTTGCTGTGCGGATTTTCTGTACGTACGACCATGAAATAAGACTGAACCGATTACGCTATTTCAAAGAAAAAACAAAACGTTTGATTCGTAATGACAAAAATTGCCGGGTGTGTTAAAATGAAACAAGCTACAAACTAGGAGGATTCTGGGAATGAACGGACATGGTAACGTCATGAAAACATCCATTTCTATAAAAAATAAATACAGCACTGTCGTGCTGCCTCTGTTGTGGGTCGTAATCGATTATATAGCTGTCCTGTTGGCGGAACAGCTGTCTTTTTTCCTGCGTAATGCACTCATTACCAATCCGGCCCTGCATATTTCCTGGCTCAGTTTTCACGTAATTGGGCCAGCTATTTTTATCCTTTTCATGCAGGTTCAGTCTCTGTATACACGGCGCATGCAGTTCTGGCGCATCATTTCCCGCATTTTTAAGGCCAATCTGTATGCCGTCGGTGTGATGATATTTCTCATGTATGTTCTGGAAACGGCCTCACATACATCACGGTTATTTATCGGATTCATCTGGATATTTGCCTTCTTCTTTCTCGTATTATTCCGCTTCGTCAGCCGTAAACTATTGAACCGTCTCCATATGCTGCAGCTCCCGGTGCTTATCATGGGGGCAGGAAAGACGGCTGCTATTGTGCTGAAGTATTTCAAGGACGATTCCGGCCTTGCCTATGATTTTATCGGCTTTCTGGAAGATCATAAACCAGAACCGGAAGTTGCCAGACTCATGCCACATCTGGGGACCTTTGCCGATGCCGAAGCCGTCATCGACCAGACAGGCGTCCAGCAAGTCCTGGTCATCGCGCCGGGGCTCAGCAATGATAAAGTACAAGATATCATATACCGTCTGCAGCCCAAAGTAAAAAACATCGCCTTCATTCCCGATATGGGAACCATGCCACTGGCCACCCTCGATATGGAAACACTCATCGACGGGCACATCGTAGCCTTCCAGATCCGCAATAACATGGCCCGGCGGTACAACCGTATCATCAAGCGCCTGTTCGATATAGTCTGTACCTGTATCGGCATTATCTGTCTGAGTCCCGTATTTGTGGCTATTTCCCTGTGGATATACAAAGACTCGCCGGGCCCTATCATATTCAAACACCGCCGCGTCGGCCGTCATGGAAAGGAATTCAACTGTTACAAATTCCGAAGCATGTGCGTCGATGCCGATGTCAGGCTCAAAGAACTCCTGGCAAAAGACCCGGAAGCCCGCAAAGAATGGGAGAAAGAATTCAAACTCAAAGACGACCCGCGGATTACCCGTAGCGGTGCATTCCTGCGCAAAACCAGCCTGGACGAACTGCCCCAATTATTCAACGTCCTGAAAGGAGAAATGAGCCTTGTCGGTCCACGCCCCATCATACAGGCCGAAGTTCCCAAATACGGCAAATACATTGAAGACTTCTACATGGTCCGTCCCGGTGTCACCGGCATGTGGCAGACCAGCGGCCGCAGCGACACAACCTACGACGAACGGGTCCAGATGGATACCTGGTACGTCCGCAATTGGAATGTATGGTTTGATATCGTGCTCATCTGGAGGACCATATCCGTCGTCCTGAAGCATAAGGGTGCATATTAGCTGATATATTTCAAAGACGTATATACTTATAAAAGAAGATTCCAGTGAATGGATACGTACACAGACCTTAATCAAAAAGCCTGAAAGGGGAATTTTATATGCATACCATGGATAAAGTAATGAAAGGACTACATGAATTTATTAATGAAAGGGCTCCAAACGGTCCGCAAAGTGAAGCAGAATTGAATCAGTTAATCGATGAATTTATGGTACAGCATAATGAAAGTATCGAGAATTTGTACGGTGATGCAGAGCCTATGGATGTCTATGATTATTTGGACTTTGCCGATAAGGCCTATCGAAAAAAAGACAAGAAAGAATATTTGGCAAAAGCAGCTGAACTGGAACCGGATAATGCCGATGTCAAACTGGCTCAGGCCGAATTAGAAGCCAAAGGTCCGCTGGAACTTATCGAAGTCCTGCCGGGCCTGATTGCGGAGGAAGAAAAACGGTTAAAAGATCAGCAGATTTACAACCGTAGTAAAGGCGACTTTTGGCTGGTCGTGGAAACACGCCCTTATATGCGTTTGCTGCATAGATATCTGATGAATTTAACAGAATGTGGTGTCATCAATAAGGCTATCCAGGTAGGGGAAGAAATGATGCGCCTTAACCGGAATGATAATCTGGGCATTCGTTTTGAGCTGATGCCACTGTATGCTAAAGTATGCAATGAACTGAAAGCCTTGAAGCTGTATAAGCAAAACAAAGACGAAAAGACGAATTCTTTCTATCTGTTGCCTTTAGCCTTGTTGTACTTCAAGCTCGGTGATTGGCCTAAAGCGAAATCGTACCTGGAAACTTTGAAACAGTATTATCCAATTACGAAAAAACTCATCCGTGCTATTAAAAAGGAGGACATGAACTTCATCCACGCCAACTCCAGCCTACTGGGATACTTACCAGGGACGGACGAAGAACTCATGGCTGCCTATCTGTCCAACTATTCTGTTTACATGACTGAACCATACTTCTTCGAATGGGCCGATAAAGCTCTCATCGTCCATCGGAAACCGAAGAAATAAGCCATATTCATGACTGAACATTTGCCGCTTCCGAACGGACTGAGTATCTTTGCCGTCCCCTTGATAAGCAGAGAGCCACAATTAAAAGAATATTGTGGTTTCTGTGACGGATGCTGGAGCAGGCTTGTGATGTCTTTGCCGTCCCAGTGAGGGGAAGGGGGACCGCGTTAGCGGTGGAAGGGGCTTTACTCCAATACAGAGTCCATATCATGAGTCCATTTACTAACCCCATATTCAATCATCGAAAGGACAGGACACATTGTCAATTAAAATCATCGTAGCTGCGCATAAACCGTACTGGATGCCATCGGATCCGGTGTACTTGCCAGTACAGGTCGGGGCAGAAGGGACATTCTAGGCTGATTCGTAGAGATTGCATCATGGTGGAGGGCAGCAAAATTGGGGAAAATATGGTAAAAGAAACTATCTGGCTATATTGTCGTTATTTTTTTCATACTTATATTTTAAGAGAAATACAGATTATTGGAGAGAAATTATGAAATTATTGAATATTAATGAAGAAGCTCCTGAATTTTTTTATATCTTTATGAACCCCGGCAATGATATAGTGGGAAGAGTTTTAAAACATAATTTTCAGTTAAGTAAAATGCTGACATCTACAAGCTTTCAATCATTTTTAGTCTCACCAGAAAAATATATAAAAGGAGAAATTCAATATTTGCCTTTTATTAAAAATGAAAATTCTACACAGATGCCATCACCTTTTGTATTGCATATTATTGAAAATTATGCGTTAGAATATAATTTAGAGATATATAGAATGTCACATTATCCGACCTTCCCTTCACGTTTGGGAGCGTTGTATGCATTTGCAGATTTAGATACTTGTGCGAAGGTTTCTAAAAAATATGGATGGAATATTAAGGAGATTCGAAAGTTTAAACTTTTTTCAGATAAGCAAGAAACTAGTAAACTCATGCGAATTGTTAAATGTAATATGGAAATCGTTTCATTTATGCGGTCCCTATCCTATGAGAGTAATGATATGGAATTTTTAAATAAATTATATTTTGACTACTGGCATTGTTTAGAAGAAAATGTGACTGATTTAAAAAACGATAAAATGATTCATATTGAGAACATTAGTGAATATCTCATTGACGGCATTTTGGAAAGTTGCGAGTTTAGTGATGACGATAGATTTCAACTTGGCTTAATATAGTTAATAAAGGAAATGATAAATTTGAAAAGCTATCTGGTTATATGCCAAGACTTTATCTGTTGCAAGAGTAGAACTGATTTTTAACTAACAATCCAAGTGTCAGTGTATTTTCCAAATAGCTCAAGAAGATAAAAGTGCAGATTCACCTAATCCAGATAGTAAATTATTTGCATTGGAAGATTGGAAATCGAAATGGGTAAATGTTTCTAATAACCTGATGCTTGAAATTACGCAATAATATTTTGAATACATGGATAAGCATATTTACTGGGAGCATGCCAATTGATGATACTGACAAAGGAAATGATTTGTGATAGAATAAAGCATGTTATAAATTTTGAAGGGAGTTGTAGGAATGAACGATCATGATGAGGTCATGAAAGCATCCATTTCTATCAGGAATAAATACAGTACTGTCATTCTGCCCCTGGTATGGGGTGTTGTCGATTATATAGCTGTTTTATTGGCAGAATACATTTCTTATACATTACGTAATGTATTAATAACCGATTCCGTTTTACATGTTTCCTGGCTCAGTTTTCACGTGATTGGGCCAGCTATTTTTATCCTCTTTATGCAGGTGCAATCCCTCTATACGCGGCGCATGCAGTTCTGGCGAATCATTTCCCGTATCTTTAAAGCAGATCTCTATGCTGTCGGGATGATGATATTTCTCATGTATGTACTGGAAACGGCATCTCATACATCACGGTTGTTTATCGGATTCATCTGGATTTTCGCATTTTTCTTTCTCGTATTATTCCGCTTTGTCAGCCGCAAAATACTGAACCGTTTCCATATGCTGCAGCTCCCGGTCCTCATCATGGGGGCAGGAAAGACGGCGGCTATCGTATTAAAATACTTCAAGGACGACTCGGGCCTTGCCTATGATTTCATCGGCTTTCTGGAAGACAACAAGCCGGAAAAGGCGGTATCACAGCTCATGCCTCATCTGGGAACCTTTGCCGATGCCGAAGCTGTCATTGACCAGACCGGTGTCCAGCATATCCTGGTCATTGCGCCGGGCCTGAGCAACGACAAAGTGCAGGATATTATATACCGGCTGCAGCCCAAAGTCAAAAACATCGCCTTTATTCCCGATATGGGTACCATGCCTCTGGCAACCCTCGATATGGAAACACTCATCGACGGGCACATCGTAGCGTTCCAGATCCGCAACAACATGGCCCGGCGGTACAACCGTATCCTCAAGCGGGCATTCGATATTGTCTGTACCTGCATCGGCATTATCTGTCTCAGCCCTGTTTTCTTGGCTATATCCCTCTGGATATACAAAGACTCTCCAGGACCCATCATATTCAAACACCGCCGCGTCGGACGCCATGGAAAAGAATTCAACTGCTATAAATTCCGCAGCATGTGCGTCGATGCCGATGTCAAGCTCAAAGAACTGCTGGCAAAAGACCCGGAAGCCCGCAGGGAATGGGAAAAAGAATTCAAACTCAAAGACGACCCGCGCATCACCCGGAGTGGCGCATTCCTGCGCAAGACAAGCCTGGACGAACTGCCACAGTTGTTCAACGTCCTCAAAGGAGAAATGAGCCTCGTCGGCCCGCGCCCCATTATCCAGGCCGAAGTTCCCAAATACGGCAAATACATCGAAGACTTCTACATGGTCCGTCCCGGCGTCACCGGCATGTGGCAGACCAGCGGCCGCAGTGATACCACCTATGACGAACGGGTCCAGATGGATACCTGGTACGTCCGCAACTGGAACGTCTGGTTCGACATCGTACTCATCTGGAGAACCATATCTGTTGTGCTGAAACACAAGGGGGCATATTAAACATGTGAACTGTAGATTGTAATGCTTAGTCTTTGTGTTCTATATCCATATCGTTATAAATACTAGTAAAATTTTGTTATTGTTTGATTTTAAAACATGGACAGAGTTGCTAGTTTTATCTATAATTTACTGGACGAATGATTAATGAGTAGTGTTATTTGGTTCTTTATACGATTTGATTTAAATCTGAATTCTATTGGGAGTGATTTTCTTTTGAATTATATAGATAAGTATAATAATTGGTTATCATGGGTAGATGATGATACAAAAAAAGAATTATTATCAATAAAAGACGACAAAGAAATTGAGGACAGATTTTATCGTGACTTAGAGTTCGGTACTGGCGGGTTACGTGGTGTTATGGGTGCCGGCTCTAATCGCATGAATAAATATATTATTCGCAAAGCGACAAAAGGTCTTGCAGATTATTTGCTTGCCAATAGAAGAAATGATGTTCAGCGTGGTGTTGTTATTGCTCATGATTCTCGAAACAATTCGGATTCTTTTGCATTGGAAGCGGCTAATGTCCTTACCTCTGCAGGAATTCCAGTAAATCTTTTTAAAGAGTTAGAACCTACTCCTGTATTATCATTTTCAGTAAAATATTTACATGCAGTAGCTGGCATTGTCATTACGGCTAGTCATAATCCTAAAGAATATAATGGATATAAAGTATATGACGAACATGGTACCCAAATCGTGCCATCCATTGCCAATGTTTTGATTCAGTATATAAATGCTATTACTGATATTGTATCAATCCCGGCAGAGGGAGATCCTTCTAAATTAACATATATTGGTGATGAAGTTGTAGATCAATTCGTTGATTCTGTATATACGCAATCTATCTTACAGGGTGATGTTACTCCCTTACGAATTGTATATACTCCACTTCACGGTGCCGGTAATAAACCGGTAAGAAAAATTTTAGCGAAAGCTGGTTTTTCTGACGTTCATGTCGTTAAAGAACAGGAACTGCCAGATGGAAATTTTAGTACAGTAAAATCTCCTAATCCAGAAGAACACAGTGCTCTCCAGTTGGGAATTGAATTAGCTGAATCTATTGATGCGGATATTATTATTGGTA